>NZ_AP026683.1:0-50000 GCF_025997995.1 Sediminibacterium sp. TEGAF015
GGTTTTTATTTTCGAAACATATCCACATATGGGGAAAATAAGATAACTTGTAAGCAAAGACAAAACTTAACTGATTATATAAAATTGTTCACTTAATTGTATGGCTAAGAACGCTGAAAATGTTTGGATCAATTGTTTAAAAATTATCAAAGACATTGTTGAATGGCAACATTACAAAACATGGTTTGAGCCAATTACTCCGGTAGAGTTGAAAGGAAATGTATTATTGATTCAGGTTCCTTCTCAATTCTTCTATGAATACCTGGAAGAGCATTATGTTACGTTGCTTGCTAAAACGCTGAAACGCGAATTAGGAAAAGATGCCAGATTAGAATATCGTATCATGGTGGATAGCGGAAATACCAATAGTCGTGGTTCCGTTGATTTGCCTGCTAGAGGTCCAAAGTCAATTAATAACAATGAAATGAACTTTCCTCTGGTAATTGACAATCCGGTTAAGAATCCATTTGTGATTCCAGGATTGAAAAAAATGCAAATTGATCCGCAGCTGAACCAGGGATACATTTTTGATTCTTTTATTGAAGGGGATTGTAACCGCGTAGCACGCAGAGCCGGTAAAACGGTTGCGGAAAAGCCAGGTGCTAACTCTTTTAATCCATTGGTGATTTATGGAGGTGTAGGATTGGGTAAAACACACCTTGCTCAGGCCATTGGAAATGAAGTGAAAAGATTGCATCCATCTAAAGTGGTTTTGTATGTAAGCAGTGAAAAATTTATCAATCAGTTTGTTGATCATAGCCGCAACAATGCCATCAACGATTTTATACATTTCTATCAATTGATTGATGTGTTGATTATTGATGATGTTCAGTTCTTCAGCCGTGCAGAAAAAAGCCAGGATGCATTTTTTGCCATCTTTAACCATTTGCACCAGAGCGGTAAGCAGTTGGTATTAACTTCTGATAAAGCACCCAAAGACCTGGATGGTATGCAGGAGCGTTTGCTCAGTCGTTTCAGATGGGGATTGAGTGCCGACTTGCAAGTGCCAGACTACGAAACTCGTATTGAGATTCTTGAGAAGAAAATGAAGAATGATGGTTTGGATATGCCGAAGGAAGTAATTAAATACGTGGCGTATAATATCAATACCAATGTTCGTGAACTGGAAGGTGCTTTGATTTCTTTGTTGGCACAGTCTTCTTTGAATAAAAAGGAAATTGATGTGGAACTGGCCAAGAAAGTACTGCGCAATTTTGTTAAGACCAGCAGCAAGGAAATTACTATTGATGCTATCCAGAAAATGGTTTGTGAATATTTTGATGTTCCATATGACCGTCTGTTACACAAGACGCGTAAACGCGAAATTGTGCAGGCACGTCAGATTACTATGTACCTGGCCAAGGCTTTCACCAAAAACTCTTTGAAAACCATTGGGGAGCATTTTGGAGGAAGAGACCATACCACCGTAATCCATTCTTGTCAGACCGTGAAAGATCTAATGGACACCGACTCTATATTCAGAGAAAATGTGATGGAACTGACACAGAAGGTTCAATTAGCAGCTATGTAGTTCTCTTCCAGTTGAGAAATACTCCGATAAAACTTAGTTTTCGTATTTAACATCCCGTCTATAGCAGATGGGATGTTTTATTTTAGGATTTTTTCTCTCAATTTTTGGCAGTTAACCTCAGGAAACTTACTTTTGCATCCCTCTCCGAAAGGAGTAAGGACGGTGAGGTGGATGAGTGGCTGAAATCAGTAGTTTGCTAAACTGCCGTACGGGTTAAACTGTACCGCGGGTTCGAATCCCGCCCTCACCGCAGATTATCTCACCATAATCTGCGAGCAAACTAAAAGATTGATTTCCTCCGGCGGAAATCATGACAAATTCTCGGGAAGTAGCGCAGGCCGGTAGCGCACCTGGTTTGGGACCAGGGGGTCGCAGGTTCGAATCCTGTCTTCCCGACGAAACAAAAAAACCCTTCGACGAAGTCGAGGGGTTTTTTGTTTTGAGCCCGTCGCGAACTTGTTCGCGTAAGGGTGAGAAATAAAAAACCCAAGCGCGCAGCGCTGAAGGGTTTTTTTGTTTTAGCCCCCCCCAATGGATCACGGAGCGTAGCGACGTGAATCCTTTGGCATCAGCGAACGCAGTGAGCTAATCCACTCTCACGGAGCGAAGCGAACTAATTCTCAGGCATGGAGTTAAAAGAAGTACATTCTGAAATCAGCGAACAGCTTAATGGAATTATCAGGGTAAAATGTATTCCATTAGCTTAGGGACATGAAATAAGACCAATTTAATGGCTTCTAAGAGGCAGGCAATGAAGAATGAATTGGATATAGCTAATGAGAATATTAATTGGTCTCTGGAGAGAAATAGAGAAAGGTGGTCAAAGTAGTAGAAGTACTCCCCAAAATGATTGTGGAACTGTTTGAAACTTGTGAAACTGATTACAAGCAACTTGATTGTGACACCTGTTTGGCAATTTTTCAGTATTGCTCAAGAGAGAATATTGTGCTAACAACCGACAGCTATAGAGACATGTATCTAAAAGATTGTTATTTCTTTGGTAAAAGAGATTTTTTATGCTGCTTTTAAATATTTATATTGCCCAATTGAATAAATATTTAATCAATTTATTAATTAGCATTTGGAGCAAAGTTATTAGTTACGATATTAGATTATAGTTTAAAGATACTTTTTAGATTATTCTCCCCAATTCCCAATTGTTATTTTGTGATAAAGGCTCATTGCTAAAGTATTAATCATGCTGTGAAATATTTAATTATTTCATTTTAACAGAAGAATTTATGATTAGCAATCCTAAATCAAAACCGCTAAAGGCATTTTTTCACAACAAGGAGTTATTCAGTGCCAAGAAAATTGACAAAGACCAAAAAATAATTAGTCGATTAGTTATAACTGATCGCTATAAAATTTTATTGCCTGACTATGGTAATATCGAAATTAATTTACCCCCACTTCATAAATCATTTTACATTTTGATGTTAAGATATCCCGAGGGTATTAGATTTAAGGAATTATCAAACTTTAGGAATGAGCTAATTGAAATTTATAAACATGTTGGAAATAGGAGCGACATTGACCAAATTAAAAAAAGCATAACTGAACTTACCGATAATCGTTCAAATTCAGTTAATGAAAAATGTTCCAGAATAAAAGCAGCTTTTTTATTGCATATGGAAGATGCTATAGCTCAGAACTATTACATATCAGGTTCAAGAAGTCAACCTAAGCGAATTAAACTTCAAAGCGATTTAATTCAATTTTATCAAAAACCCTAATTTCTGCAAGGTTGTAGAAACTTTCTATTTGATTTTGAGTTCATGAAATTTGAAATACAATGCCTCCCTAGTTATATGGCTTATTTGCTATTGTTATTAGAGGTAATGTATCACAAATTTGCCTTATGTCTTTATCCAAAGAAGAATTCTGTGCTAAGGTTGGATGCCAAGTTCGAAAACTTCGATTAGAGAAACAGCTAAGTATTGAGGAGTTGGCTTTAGATGCTGGTATGGAATACACGCAATTAAGCAGAATTGAGCTTGGCAGAATTAATACAAGTATTTATCAGATATATAAAATATCAAAAAGTTTGGACGTAACAATACCTCAAATCTTCTATGATATTCAAAAATAAAAAGGGGACTAGTATCCCTTTAAAACGGGGAAGATTATGAAATAAAAAATGTAGGTTCTTATTATTAAAATTCTATAAGAGAAAATTTGCATGAACTAATTTTTACTATCAATTATAATCCAATATTGATAATTATTGGCATCTTAATTATCGATAAAACTCATCTTTCAATCCAATTATTCTTATCCATTTATTAAATTTATGATAGAACTATCCATTTATGCAAATTACTTTGCATTTTCATTCTATTTAATCTGTTTTTTAATTGTTCTGAAAAAAAGTGATTGGAAGCTACCGATGATTCTTTTATTTGTTTCTGCTTCATTACTTTTTCTTCAAAATATTTCGTTCATTATATATAAAACGAATTACTATTTTAAAGTTCCACATTTAATTAGAGTTTCTGGACCTTTTTTATATTTAGGTGGACCAATATTATATTTATTTGTTAGGACTCTATTCTATAACGAATATAAATTTAGAAGATGGGATTTCTTACATTTCCTTCCTTTCTTAATGAATGTTATAGAACTGATGCCTTTTTATTTAAGTTCTCCTGATGTTAAAATTAAAACATTGCAAGTCATTGTTTCAGGGAAGTTAATTAATTATGATTTGTATCATGAAGGTTTATTGGGTACAATTTGGCATACTTTGCTAAGATCGATAAGTTGGTTACTTTATGCAACATTTAGTATTCTGATGTATGTTCGTTTAAGAAAACAAATCAAACCTAATTTAATAACAGATTTTGAATCTAAATTCAAGTTCACAAAGTTGTTTTTATCCTTTAAAATAATTGGATTCTTTCTAGCGCTTATAGGTGTTTTTTTTATTACTGTAGATAACTTCATTCTTTTAGTTATCATACTCAATAATTTAGTCAATTTGACTATTGTGTTATTATTATTTATCAAGTTTCCAGAATTTATTTACGGAAATTCATTTCAACAACATTCGAATATCCAGCGTGAGGGTTTAATGAATATTGCTTTGAGTCAGTCAATGTACTTGCGGCTGCTTGAGTCTAGTAAGTTTGATATAAATATACTAATTGATAATAATTTCAAAGTACAGTATTATGATAAATTTGCAGAAAAAATAATACATAATACTTTTAACAAGCGTATTGAATTTGATATTGATTTAAGAGACGTCATTGATTTAACCTTAGCTCCGTTTTTTGAATCTAATATTAGAAAAGTGTTAAATGGCAAGGAGATAGATAGTGAAGTTGTTTTAACTAAATATGATACTAAAGCAATATCAACTTTTGAGATTAACTTCAGACCTTTTTATAATGAAGTTGGTAAAATGATTGGTGTCGCAATCGGGGCAAATAATATTGATGAAAAAAAGAAAATGAATTTATTGCAAGAACAATATGTTCAAAGTTTAGATTCACTTGCTTGGAAAAGTTCTCATACTTTAAGAGCTCCTGTGGCAAATATGAAAGGCATAATTGAAGTATTACAAAGTAATTACATTGACAAGTCCCCTGAAGAATCCAATAAACTAGTTGGATATTTAGTTTCTGAACTAAATCGTTTAGATCATGTAATTATTGACATGGTTGCTAAAGCCCGTGAGGAATTGGTTAACTAAATTGTTTTGTTGCTTCTGATTTTTTTAATCCAATTTACAGATCGCAGTGAGCTAATCCAATATTGCTGGTATTTCAAATCTTGTCCATTTTGATTTTTCTATATCTGTACCAACTGTAAACGGGAAATAGGAGGGATTAATAATTTGATTCTGATCATTTAATTCCTGAACCATGACTTCACATAGTAAGTCATTCGCCTTTTTTTGATTGTTTACATATATCTCAATGAATAATTTTTTCCTTTTTACTATGTGAATGGTTTCAGTCCAGTGTCCTGATAAACATTCTCCAATTTTTGGAGTATGATCTTTTTGCGGATATCTGATTAAAAAGTGAGCCTTGGTAGTAACAGTAACTATAAACCGATTGAATTCAGTAGTCTCCGTATTTTTTTTGAACCATTTTAGTAGTGGTTTCATAACAAAGCATTTACTGAATCTAATTAAATCGTTATAAGATTTTGATGAATCGCAATTAATTGAAATCAAATGCCGATTTATTATAATAAATCAAGAATTGTACATTGTTGGCTTCATTTTTTTATCTTTAGCGAAGCATGAATTTTATGAAAAAGATCCTTTTAGTAATTCTACTTAATTTCTCAGCTTTTTGTTTACATACTTGCTATGCACAATCATCCTCCAGCCCTACTTATGTTATAGTTCATGGCGCATGGGGTGGGAGCTGGGCTTTCAAAAAAGTAGATTCTTTGCTTACTGCACAAGGTGCAACTGTATACAGACCTTCATTAACTGGTCAAGGTGAGCGGGTTCACCTGGCAAATCCTGAAGTGGGCTTATACACTCATATAAAGGATGTAGTTAACATGATTCTTTTTGAAGACCTCAAGAATATAATACTGGTAGGCCATAGTTATGGTGGTATGGTGATAACAGGTGTGGCCGATAGCATACCTGATAGAATTGCCCAAATGATTTATCTGGATGCATTTGTTCCGGAAGATGGAGAGAGTGTATTTGCACAGGGTAAAACGCCTGAAGCAATGAGACCCCTAATTGAAAATGGGTTCCTGGTTCCGAGATGGGTAAAACCCGATCAGGCTCCTCCAAAAGATGTTCCACATGCAGTTAAAACATTCACCGACAAAATTAGCCTGAAGAATCCTAAACGACTAACAATCCCTACCCATTATATTCTCACTGTAGACAAGGGGAAGGATCCAACCAAAGATGATTTTTCTTCTCAAGCAGACAAGGCAAGAAAATACAAGTGGCCGGTTTCTATTTTAGAAGCCGATCATAATCCCCAATGGTCTGCGCCTATGCCTTTTTCAGAAATGCTACAGAATATTGTAAAAAAAAAGACTCCTTAGTAGGCTCCATCACAGCGGAAAGGGCTTGGTGGAATATTCTTCACTACAACTTAACTGTTGAGCCAGATTGGGTGCATAAAAAATTAAAGGGCATTCAGACCATTACCTATGAGGTTCTACAAAATAGACCCATAAAGGAAATGCAGATAGATCTTGTTGCACCATTAGCGATTGATAGTGTGATACAAGATGGTAAATCCGTTGCATTTAGACAAGTAGGGGACATCTGGTATTTACAATTGAATAAGCAACGTCAATCATCAAAAAAACAAGTCACCATTTATTACGCTGGTAAACCCATTGAGTCCTTACATGCCCCTTGGGATGGCGGAATGGTGTGGTCTAAAGATTCATTGGGTCGGCCCTGGATTTCAGTTGCCTGTCAATACAAAGGGGCAAGTCTTTGGTTCCCCTGTAAGAATCATTTATCTGATGAGCCAGAAAATGGAGCAACCATTTCTGTGATTGTTCCGGATAGTTTAATAGCAGTCAGTAATGGAAGATTGATACATCAGCAACAACTTGCTGCAGATAAAACCTTATTTCGTTGGCAGGTAAAAAGTCCGATCAATCACTATGGCATTTCTTTTTATATTGGTAAGTATGTTCATTTATCTGGAAAGCATAATGGTAAAAATGGTCTGTTGAGTACCGATTTTTGGGTGCTGGATTACAATCGCCAAAAAGCAATTGAACATTTGATGCCCCAGATCGATAGTACGCTTGTTGCTCTAGAAAATTGCTTTGGTCCATATCCTTTTTATAATGATGGATTTAAAATGGTAGATGCACCTTATATAGGTATGGAGCATCAAAGTGCAATTGCCTATGGAAGCTCTTACCGAAAGGGTACGAATGTAAAAGGGGGGGATATTTCAAATACCGGTTGGGGTAAAAAGACAGACCGTATCCTTGTTCATGAAACTGCTCATGAATGGTTTGGGAATAGCATTACTGCCAGTGATATTGCCGATAGATGGATACAAGAAGGTTTTGTTGGACTTGCAGAAGAATTAGTGATTGCACACTATTGGGGAGAAGATGCAGGTAATGCTTTCATGCAAGGTAGATTCAGAACCATTGAGAATGATAAACCTGTAATTGGTAAATATGGAATAAATGAAGACGGTAGTCAGGATAATTATGTAAAAGGGTGGGCGGTGATGCATATGATCAAAACTATGCTGTCCAATAACAATCGTTTTATTCAACTATTGCGAAAATTGAATAGAGAGTTTTTTCATCATGTGGTTACTTCCAGGGAGGTGGAAGCTTTTTTTATTCGGGAAACTAAACTGCAGCTAAAGCCTTTTTTTGACCAATACCTTAGATCAGCGCAGGTACCTATTCTTCAATATGTAATTAAAGACAATCAAATAAAATACAGATTTGTGAACTGCAATAGTGGGTTTACTATGCCCCTTAAAACCAATATAACTGGAAAGGAATGGATTTATCCAACTGCTTCATGGAAAACAGTTCCAATAAAAGGACTAATCCAAGGAAATTCATTTCAAGTAGACACTAATTTTTATATACAAACCGAACAGACCAATTAAAATTTACTAGTTATACTAATATTTAAATCTTTCGGCAGTTGTTCTTTCAAGTTCTTCTCTGTGGTCAGGGTGTGCAATGCTGATTAATGCTTTAGCTCTTTGTGCCATGTTCATCCCGAATAAGTTTACAGCACCGTATTCTGTTACAACCCAGTGAATATGACCTCTTGTAGTTACCACACCTGCGCCTTGCTTTAAATAAGGAACGATTCTGGAAATTCCTTTATTGGTAACGGATGGTAAAGCGATGATTGGCTTTCCACCCTCCGATAAAGCGGCTCCTCTAATAAAGTCCATCTGCCCCCCAATGCCTGAATACTGATACATGCCAATTGAATCGGAACATACTTGTCCTGTTAAGTCTACTTCAATAGCACTGTTGATAGCAGTTACTTTTTTGTTAAGGCTTAAAACCCTTGGGTCATTTACATAATCAATGTCTAGTGCCTTGATGATTGGATTGTCGTCTGCAAAATCATATAATGCCTTGGTGCCTAGTAAAAAGGAGGTAACACAATATCCTTTTACTATTTTTTTTCTGCTATTGTTAATGGTTCCATTTTGTATTAGCGGAATTGCTCCGTCAGAGAACATTTCTGTATGCAGACCAAGGTTTTTGTGATTGGTTAAATTTTTTAACACTGCATCGGGTATACTGCCAATACCCAATTGTAAAGTAGCTTCGTCTTCTACTAATTCAGCCACAATCTTCCCGATTTTCTCATGTACTTCTGTTAAACCTTTTGCATAGCTAACTTCGGGTAGCGGATCATCTGCCCATATAGCAAAATCAATTTTTGAAAAGGCGATAAACCCATCTCCATGCACCCTGGGCATATTGGGATTTACTTGTGCAATGATCTTTTTAGCTGAACGTAAGGCAGATTTTACAATATCCACCGAAGTTCCTAAAGAACAATAACCGTGTTTATCTGGTGGTGATACCGTTACAATGGCCACATCCACTTCTAATATGTTCCTGTTAAATAGCAAGGGTATTTCGCTTAGAAATACGGGCGTATAATCACCCATCCCCATGTTAATGGCTTTGCGATTGCTTTCGGACACAAACAGCGAATTCATGAAAAAATGTCCCTTCAAAGAAGGCTCATTCAGGTCTACACCTTGTTGTGTTATACTGATTAATTCTACTTCTGAGAGCCGGTCTTTCTGTGCAATCAACTCATTGATTAACCTGATTGGGGTTGCTGCGCTTCCATGTAAAAAAACTTTTTGATGGGATTGGATTTTCTGGATAGCTTCTGAAGCAGAAATATACATATGGCTGTTTTGTGATTTGATTGCGATTGACAAAATTAATTAATTCCTCTAGGCTCAATTACCACGAAAACATGATAAAACTCTTATTTTGATTTTATATTATTGACAATTTTATTTATTAATTTGTAGTTTCATTATTCAATTGCTTGTGTGCTGTCAAATGTAGAAATTAATAATTTACTTGAAGCTATCTCTACCAGAGATTGTGAAAAGTCTTACAAGGCGCTATTCGTTTCACTACACGAAAGCCTTTACAGCTTTGCTTTTACATTTCTTAAATCATCTGAAGATTCGGAAGAAGTGGTTTCTGATCTTTTTATTAATTTATGGATGAAAAGGAAGAATTTAAAGCGTTTGGATAACCCCAAGCTTTATCTGCTAATTGGAACAAAAAACTTTGCTTTAAACCGTTTAAAACTCAATAAGCGTAAAGCATCACTTCAGTTAGATGATTTTTCGATGCACCTTGAGAGCGTCTTTTTTAATCCAGAGGAATTGGCCATCTCTGCTGAACTGACCCAAAAAATAATGGACGCAGTGAATGCCTTACCTCCCAAATGCAAAATCATCTTTAAGTTGATTAAAGAAGAAAGTTTGAAATACCATGAAGTTTCCGAACTCCTGGATCTGTCTGTTAAAACAGTGGAGTCGCAAATGGCGATTGCTCTTAGAAGAATTCGTCAATGTTTAGAGTTTAAACATGAATTCCCTGAAATCCATTCTATTTTAGCCAAAAAATAATTTTTTATCCCTTTTAGGGGTATTTCTGCTTTTGGCTTGTCCTTATCCTGACCATTTACTTGCCATGAAAGAAGAACGATTTTGGATTCTGCTTACGAAAAAAATTTTCGGCGAAGCTTCTGAGGAGGAATTGAAGCAATTGCAGGCTTATATAAGTTCAAATCAGGATTTTCTGGCTTCTCATGACAGATTAAGCGATTTTTTTGCATCTAATACACCTAAAACTTCTAGCTCCAATAAGCAAAATCAGGAAGACCATTACCTCAATCATGTGAACAGACTTAAAGCACAGGTTCAGGATTTTGATATGGTAGATGATGAGATTGCCAACGATTTTATTCATATTGATACTAAGCAACCCAAAATTGCCAGGTGGATCAAGGTAGCCTTTTCAATTGCTGCAGTAGGTATTGGTGCATTCTTTCTTTTCAATACTCTTTTCAGCAAATCAGAGCTTCCTACCCTTGCTAAAAGCAAGCCTCAGAATGAAGTGATTGTTAGTAAGGGGTCTAAATCAAAAATTGTATTACCTGATGGAACGCAGGTTTGGATTAATTCAGGAAGCAAGTTAACTTATGACGAAAATTTAAACGGGAAATACAGAGAGGTCATGCTGGATGGTGAGGCTTACTTTGACGTAGTTCATAATCCCTCAAGACCCTTTATTGTACATACTTCAGATATTGATATTCATGTATTGGGAACTGTATTTAATGTCAAAGCTTATTCAGTGGATGAAACCATTGAAGCCACGCTGATTCAGGGCTCCATTGAAGTGGTCAACAGAAATCAAAAAGATGCACCTAAGTTAATGTTGAAGCCTCATGAAAAAATTATTTTCAATAAGGAGAGCACTGTTAATGCGAAGAAAGAGGTGATAGCGGGAGCAGAAATAAAAGAAATTCGGGAAGCTTCTTTTAATGTGCAGGTAGTTCCTATCTCTAAAGCTTTAGCTGATTCCAGTATACACGAAACATCATGGGTGTATAACAAAATACTTTTTGAGGAAGAAAAGGTAAAAGACATTGTAAAAAAACTTGAACGTTGGTATAATGTTCAAATTAATCTCGCCAACGAAGACATTGAAAATATTCGACTAAGCGGGTCATTTGTAGATGAAACAATTGATGAGGCTTTACGTGACCTTCAATTATTAATCCCTTTTAATTATGAAATCAAGAACAATATAATTACAATCACCAAAAAATAATAAAAACGGGAAATGTTGCAGCATTTCCCGCTAAAAGCACAGCAATCTTATGGATAAAATCCATAGGCGTTGCATTCTTTTATAACCAAAATCAAAATTATGCAAAAAAGTGTAGTTCTTGGCCACAAAAAGTGGCGCAGGACGCTTCTCAAAACCTTGCTCATTATGAAGCTTGCAATTGTAATTACCTTGGTATCAATTATGCAGGTAAGTGCAACTACCTCTCTAGGACAAAAAGTCAGTGTAAAAACAAACAAAACGGAGATCAAAAAGGTCTTAAAGCAAATTGAAAATGAAGGGAATTTTCGATTTTTGTATAATTCTGACTTAAAGGACCTTAAGAACAAAGTAAACTTTAACGCTATTAATTGGACCATTGGTCAGTCTCTTAACGATTTGTTTGCTGGAACCAACCTGACTTACAAACAACTAGGAGGAAATCTATTTGCTATTATTTCGACCAATGAAGTTGAAAATGACAAAATTGCTATTACCGGTAAGATTGTAGGAGATAATAAAGAAGCCTTATCAGGTGCTTCTATTTTAGAAAAAGGAACCAATAATGGAACCTTTGCAGACAACAATGGTAATTTTAAAATTACCGTTGATAAAAATGCTACCCTGGTTATCAATAGTATTGGATATGAATCAACTGAAGTGAAAGTTGCTGGCAAAGCAATTATTGATGTGCAACTGTCACTTGCTGTTAAGAAAATGGATGAAGTGGTTGTAATTGGTTATGGATCTGCCAGTAAAAGAGATTTAACTGGTTCTATTGTAAAAATTTCCGGAAAGGAAGTAGCTGATAAACCCAATACCAATCCTGTTGCTTCTTTGCAAGGTAAAGTAGCAGGTTTGTCTGTTGTAAATAATGGTACTCCCGGTGCAGCTCCGGATATCAGAATTAGAGGTACTATCAGTATTGGATCAGTTAGACCTTTATATGTTGTGGATGGTGTATTCAATGATAATATTGATTACATCAACCCGAATGATATCGAGTCAATTGAAATATTAAAAGATCCTTCTTCTCTTGCTATTTTCGGAGTAAGAGGCGCTGCAGGGGTTATTGCAATCACAACCAAAAGAGCGAAAGCAGGTCAGGTTGTGATTAATTTCAATTCTACTTATGGGTTTAAAAAACTGGTAAATAAAATTGCACTAGTTAGCGGTGAACAGTTTAAAACCCTCTACGAAGAAGAAAAAGTAAATATTGGAGTTACTTCTCCTTTCGATTACAGTAACTGGACTGCCAATACAGATTGGATTGATGCAGTAACACGCACAGGAACATTCAGTAATAGTAACCTGAGCATAGCTTCCAGTACTGAAAAGAACAAGTTCAATTTTGGAATTGGTTATACAGGTGACGAAGGATTAATCAAGCATGAAAAACTGGAAAGATTTCAACTTTCTTTTAATGATGAGGTTAAATTGAATAAAGCCATTAAGCTTGGAGTCAACTTTAATGCTACCAGACAGGTTAATCCTTATAATGCAACTTATATTCTGGATCAGGCAAGAAAAGTAATTCCATTGGTTAGTGATGGAACTATTGCTGTAAAAGCAAAGAATCCTTACGGGTTAGATAGTACTGTTCAGAATTTGTATTACGAATTACCTTCTATTCAGAACTCAGGTGTTGTGAATCCTTTAATTCAACTTGAAAATGAATGGAACAAAACCAAAAGTATTGAATATAGAACAGTGGGTAGTGTTTTTGGAGAAGTGAACTTCTTGAGAGATTTTACTTTCAAAGCAAGTTTTTATGCTGATATCAGTAATGTAAATACTCGGCAGTATACACCTATGTACAATGCATACGACGCTGCAATTAAGAGACCATTTTTGTATAGCCGCACTACAACTATTTCTGAATCGGATCAGTCTTATAAGAAATTCCAGCAAGACTTTATTCTTAATTACAGAAGGAGTTTCGGAGATCATAGTTTAACTGCAATGGCTGGATGGACTACTTATTACTATGGTAATTTCAATAGGTCAGCGGCTGCCAGACAAAGTGCTACTGGTGCTGCAATACCGGATGATAATCGTTTTTGGTTCATTAATAATGGATTTACTGATCCAACTACCAAGATTTCCAATTCTGACCAGAGAGAAAGAACAACTGCTTCTGCTTTGTTAAGAGTGTTGTATAATTATCAGGGTAAATATTACCTGAATGCTTCAATCAGAAGAGACGGTTCTTCTCAGATTTCACCAAACAACCGCTGGCAGAATTTCTGGGCTATTGGGGGTGCATGGGAAATTAGCAGAGAAAATTTCTTCAAGAATCAGAATGTTTTTGACTATGTAAAATTAAAGGCATCAATCGGGGTTTTGGGTAACCAGAATACCTATGGGTATGATTATCCTTTCTATCCAGGTTTAGTTGCAGGTAATGCTGCAGTTTTTGGCAACCTTGTTTACAACGCCTTCTCACAATCCTATTTGCCTAATCCAAATTTGAAATGGGAAACTGTACACGCAAAAGAAGTTGGTGTAGAATTCAATGCCTTAAAGAATAAGTTACACGTTGAAATTAATTACTTCAATAAACTTACAAAAGATCTAATGACATTTATTCCTGGTAGTCAGGGTGTGTCTAATGGATTGGATAATATTGGTAGTATCAGAAACAGCGGTATTGAATTGTCTGCAAGCTATACTAAGGATATCAACAAAGACCTTTCTATCACTGTAAATGGTAATTTCACCACTTATAAAAATAAGGTTGAATCACTTGCTACCAAGGAGTTCTCTATTGTAAATGGCGTAAACAGAACAACAGTAGGATTGCCAATTGGTTATTTTTATGGTTATATAGTAGAAGGCATTTATCAATCTTATGCTGATAAGCTGGCTTCTCCGGTTAATACTGAGTTCTCTTATGGTCCTGGCGACTTAAAATACAAGGATATTAACGGTGATGGTAAAATAAATACAGCTGACAGAACCATGATTGGTAACCCAACTCCAGACTTTGCCTATGGAGGTAGCATTTCTGTAAAGTATACGAATCTGGATTTCGGAATTGATTTGGGAGGTGTTTATGGTAATGAAATTTTCAGAAACTGGGGTGGTACAGAATCACCTTTCCAGCGAGTGAATTATGCTGCGTTTAAAATGAACAGATGGCATGGTGAGGGTACTTCCAACTGGGATCCTATTTTGGCTCAGGACCACAGAGTTAATTATGAAGCATCTACTTACAATATTGAAGATGGTAGCTATTTCAGAATCAGAAATATCCAGCTTGGATACAACGTAGCTTCTTCATTCTTAAACAGAGCTAAAATAAAATCATTAAGAGCATTTGTGAATGTTCAAAACTTTAATACCTGGAAAAGAAATTCTGGTTATACACCTGAATTTGGTGGAAGCGCCATATCATTTGGCGTAGACAATGCCGGCGGCGCAATTCCGTTGACTACCACTTTTGGAATTAATGTAACATTCTAAGTCTTTTAAATTATTATAATTTATGAAAAAGCATATTAAAATATTATTCTCCCTGCTAACTATATCATCAATGTTATTGGTGCTTGCAGGTTGTAGTAAATTTCTTGATCGTAAACCTCTAACTGCAACCCTTGATGATTTGAATCAAGGTGGTTTGGAAGGACAGGTTTATGGATTGTACAGTAACTTACGTAACAGTGCAGGTTTTACCACCATTCCATGGTTGGCTATGCACGATTTCAGATCGGACGATTCTGAAAAAGGATCGGATCCTTCTGATGGAGCTGAATGGGTTGCTCCTTTTGACAGATACCAGTATGTAAAAGATCTTTGGGCTACCAATACCTACTGGGATGATCATTATGCATTGATTAATCTGGCAAATACCGCCATTCAAACTGCTGATTCGCTCAAATTGACTGATCCAGCCTCTGCTAATAATATTGCAGAAGCAAGATTTTTCAGAGCGTTCGCTTATTTTGATTTGGTGAGAAGTTTCGGAGACGTTCCTAAAATTGATTTCCGCGTTTATACTGCTTCTCAGGCCAATATTGCTAAATCACCGGCTTCTGCTATTTATGCACTAATAGATGCTGACCTTACTTATGCAGCTGCTAATCTACCAACTGTTTGGGGTAATCAATATCCGGGCAGACTTACCAGTGGTGCGGCAAAAACGCTACATGCAAAAGCACATTTGTTTAGAGGAAACTGGGCTCAGGCATTGAGTTTGTCTCAACAGGTTATTTCTTCTGGCGTTTATTCTTTATATAATAGTTACTATGGTATTTTTAAAGATGCCGGAGAAAATAGCAGTGAGTCTATATTTGAAATTCAGGCATACGTTAGTCCAAATGGTTCTATTAATAATGGATGTCAGTATGCTACTACACAGGGTGTTCGTGGTTCCAATGCAAGCGGATGGAACTTAGGATGGGGATGGAATACGCCTACCGATAATTTAGTAGGTGCTTATGAAGCTGGAGATGTTAGAAAAGGATCTACCATTTTATTCTCTGGTCAGTCTGATGATCCATCAACGGGTGGTTATGGAAGAGTACTTCCCGGCTCCACTTTTGATGTGCCTGCTGGTCCTTTACCAAGAAAATACTGGAATAAAAAGATTTATGCAGATCCTGCCTACAGAGCATCTACTGGTCAATCCGATAATCCTAGCTGGATTAATAAGAGGGTATTTCGTTATGCGGATGTATTGCTTATGGCAGCAGAATGTATGAATGAAATGGGTAGTGGTGCACAATCTGCTCCTCTGGTGAATGCAGTTAGAAACAGAGCAGGTTTGGCGAATATCAGTTTTACCACACAATTGGCAATGCGTAATATTATTAAACAAGAGAGAAGAGTAGAGTTTGGTGTTGAAGGTGAAAGATTTTTTGATCTTGTAAGATGGGGTGATGCACTTACTGTTCTTGGACCTTTGGGCTATACCAACAAATGTAGGTTCTACCCAATTCCTCAGCCTGCAATAGATAAATCAGGTGGTTTGCTGGTACAAAATCCAGAATGGTAATTGTATTTTTTAATGTTCACTCACAAAAAAAATGTAATGAAAAATAATTTAAAAATATTTATCGCCGCTGCTATCGCATTGAACACAATTGTTTTAACAGGTTGTCAAAAAATGGATCGCCCGGCATTAGGAAACTATGTTAAAGATGCCAATCCCCCCGGTGGCCCATTAAAGTTTTATACTGCATTTGACGGAAGTACTTCCAATCCACTGATGAATGCCGTGGATAGTATCAGAGCTACATTTGCTTCAGCTAATCCTTTGGCTTCTATTTCTGGTATTTCAGGAAAGGCAGTTCAAGGTGCTGATGGGAAAGCACTATTGTATCCATCTGCCAATGATTTTAAATCAACAAGCAGCTTCAGTATTGCTTTATGGCTAAAAAATGCTGCCCAGGCTGGACGTACTGAGTTTCTGTTTTCTTTGGTAGATGATACATATGGCTGGCATCACAGTGCGGCATTTGTTTTAGTAGAAAATCAGACAGCTACAAAGGCAACTATGAAATTTGGTTTAATGGATCAGTGGCTGGAAGGTGATTTTGTAAAACCAATGTTCGATGGTAACTGGCATCATATTGTATATGCTTATGACCATACTACCTCAAAAATGAATTATTATTTTGATGGAGCATTGGTAACCGGACTTACTCCAACACAAACTGATGCAAAGAAATCAGGTAATCCACGAGGAGCTGTAAACTTTTCTCAGGCAACCAATTTGGTAATTGGTGGATGGAACAAGCATGCAAATATTACTGGACCAACTGATGGATGGATTAGTTCGTTCACAGGAGCTATAGATCAATTTAGATTGTATGGCAAAGCATTGACTGCAACTGAAGTTGCTTCATTGTATTCAGCTAAACAATAGGTACTGGCAGTTTAATGATAAAGTAAAGGGCTGGTCATTTTTGAATCAGTCCTTTACTGTTTAACATAGAGATAGTATGAGAATAGGTAAATTTAGTTTAACATCTGCCTTCTCGGTAGTGATTAGTATGTTAATCATATTGCTTTCCTGTAAAAATGGTAAACAAAAGTTTACTCTGGTTTCTTCTTCTGTTTCCAATATTGATTTTATAAATGAAATAAAAGAAAGAGATGGGCTAAGCATCCTATATTATCTCTATTTCTATAATGGCGGAGGCGTAGCTACGGGAGATATTAATAATGATGGATTAATTGATATTTATTTTACAGCTAATAGTAAAGGCAGCAATAAATTATACCTGAACAAGGGAAATTTTGTGTTTGAAGACATTACGAAACAGGCTGGAGTGGCTGGAATTTCTGATTGGTGTTCTGGTGTTACGATGGCTGATGTGAATGCCGATGGATTGTTGGATATCTATGTTTCAACAGTGAGCAATAAATATGGTCTTAAAGGACATAATGAGTTATACATTAATAAAGGAAAGAATGTATTTGTAGAACAGTCGGAAAAGTACAATTTAAACACAGCTTGTTTTAGTACCCAATCTGTTTTCTTTGATTATGATCGTGACGGTGATTTGGATTGTTTTATTCTTAATCAATCTCATAAGCCACATTCCAACGTAATTAATGTTGTTAATAGAAATGTATATGACTCTTTATCCGGAGATAGACTGTATAGAAACGATTTGAATGTGACCGGAAAGTTTACAGATGTTTCTGCTAATGCAGGTATATTTCAGAGTAATCTGGGTTATGGTCTGGGTGTCGCTATTGCAGATCTTAATAATGATGGATGGGATGATATTTATGTTGGAAATGACTTTCATGAGAACGACTATTATTATGTTAACAATCAAAATGGCACATTTTCTGAAATGGGGTCTAATCATTTCAGACACTACAGCAGGTTCAGTATGGGGAATGATGTTGCTGATTATAATAATGATGGTCAATTGGATTTGATAACAGTAGATATGTTGCCAAAGGATGAAAAAATTCTCAAGACATATGGTAGTGATGAAAATATGGACATCTACAATTTTAAAATTGATAGAAATGGCTATCAAAAGCAGTTTTCAAAAAATGTTTTGCAAACCAACAATGGCAATGGGATTTCATTTACCGACAATAGCATTTTGAGTGGAATGTCAGCAACTGACTGGAGCTGGGCTCCTCTTTTTGCAGATTTTGATAATGATGGTAAGAAGGATTTGTTTATTTCAAGTGGAATTGTAAAAAGACCAGTAGACCTGGATTATGTTCAATTTGTGAGTGATATGAAGTCTAACAAGGGACTTGATATTACTGATAAATTTGATCAGGAAGTTATTGATAAAATGCCTGACGGGGCAAGTCATCCCTTTCTTTTTAAGGGAGATGGTAAAATGGAATTTACAGACGTTAGTGAAGATTGGGGAACAGCCAAATTGAAAGGATACTTTACCGGGTCGTCCTACGCTGATTTAAATAATGATGGATTACTTGATCTTGTGATTAATCCAATAAATGCGCCGGCTGTTATTTTGAAGAATAATCATACCAATACCAATCATCTTGCCTTTTCATTTAAAGGAAACAATTCAAATACTTTTGGAATTGGGGCAAAAGTATATCTGTTTCAGGGTGCTGAATTGCAGTATCAGCAACTAATGTTGACAAGGGGATTTCAATCTTCTAGTACACCCTTTTTACACTTTGGTTTAGCCGATGGAAAACTGCCAGACAGTATTCTGGTGATTTGGCCCAATCAGCAATATCAAGTGATTAAATCTAATATCAAAGCTGGTTTGATAAAAGTGGATCAGACCAACGCCAAAGGGAATTTTGTGGACAATAAATTCTTTAAGAAACGACCTAATGATTTAACCAATATTACCAATCAGGTAAACCTGAACTGGCAACATAAAGAGAATGATTTTATTGACCAGAACAGGCAATATTTAATACCTCATAAACAATCTACCAGAGGACCTAAGTTGGCCGTTGCCGATATTAATAAGGATGGGCTGGAAGATTTTTTTGTTTGTGGAGCTTCAGAGCAACCCAACGTAATAATGATTCAAAAAAAAGATGGGAGCTTCTCACAACTGATATTGCCGAATGCGGGAATGTCTTTGCATGCTGAAAAAGTAGATGCAGATTTCTTTGATGCCAATAAAGATGGGTACCCCGACTTATATATTGTAAGTGGTGGGAATCAGTACGATGATGGTAACCCTGCATTGCTCGACCACTTTTATTTAAATGATAAAAAGGGGGGATTTATGGTGGCTGACAGTCTTATTCCTTCCTTGGCTTATAATAAGTCTTCTCTTACTCATGCAGATTATGATAAAGATGGGGACATTGATCTTTTTGTTACTGGTTTGGCCAATGCCAAAATGTTTGGTATACCACAGTCTTCCTATTTATTGTTGAATGACGGAAATGGAAAGTTTTCGTTAGCGGATAAAAATACAATTGATGCAACGTCTTTGGGCATTGCAACCAGTTCTGCTACAATCGATTTTAATAAAGACGGATGGCAAGATATTGTAGTAGCAGGGGAGTGGATGAATATTACATTGTTTGAAAATGCCAAAGGAAAATTTGTAAAGAAGCCAATTGCAGGAACTAGCGGACTGTGGCAAACTGTATTTCCCGCTGATATTAACGGAGACGGGTATATAGATTTTTTTGCAGGAAACTGGGGCGAAAACAGTAAGCTTACTGTTTCAAAAAATAATCCGCTAAAGTTATACATCAAAGATTTTGATTCTAATGGATCTGTTGAGCAAATATTATGCTATACGAGAGAAGGGAAGGAATACACTTTTTTGGCAAAAGATGAGCTGGAAAGAGCGCTACCTGTTTTAAAGAAAGCTTATTTAAAATACAGTGAGGTTGCAGGGAAAACAGTTCAATATATGTTCTATGATTTGTTCAAGGAATATCAGGAGTTAAAAGCGGAAACACTGAGTACTTCCTATTTTATTAACGATACAAAGGGAGGGTTTAATCAACATTCCCTACCAAAACAATTACAGCTTGCTCCTGTTTTTTCATTTATCTCTTTATCAAATAGGAAGCTGCCATTGTATTTAGCATGTGGGAATTTTTATGGTGTTGTACCTTACGAAGGACAATATGATGGGTTGTATCCTACAGCTTTTTCCATAGATGAGCAATTGGTTTCTGTTTCTAAAGAAAATTCTTTCAATGAATTGGTCGGTGAATTTCGGGATGCCAAATGGATTATGGGTAAAGATGGCAAGAAAATATTGGTGATATCCAGGAATAACAATTCGTTATTATTCTTTCAATAAATTTAATTACTGTGAACTTGAATTTTTTTTTGATGAAGCAAATATCTTTTTTGGGAATAGCCATATTCTCTGTTTTCTGTGCAAAGAAACAGGAAGTGAATATTGCTCCCCCAGTGGTTTCAGACCCTGTTAGTTACTGGGTTACAAATGCTGATCAGTCAGCACTTTTAAAGAAGCAGACAACAGGGTTGTTTACCGGTAATGTAAATAATACATATCCTGTCATTGACATTGATAGTTCTCAACGCTTTCAGGAGATTGACGGCTTTGGATATACTTTAACCGGAGGAAGCGCCTACCTGATTAACCAAATGGATGCAGGAGCCAGATTAAATTTATTGAAAGAATTGTTTGGCAACTCCGAAGATGCTATTGGTATTTCTTATCTAAGGATTAGTATCGGAGCTTCTGATCTTAGTCGGACTGTGTTCAGTTATAATGATCTTCCATCTGGTGAAACTGACACTATGTTGAATAAATTTTCACTTTCTTTGGACACAGTAGACCTTATACCAGTAATTAAACAAATTCAGGCGATTAATCCGTATATAAAGTTCATGGGGTCTCCCTGGAGTCCACCTGTTTGGATGAAAAGTAATCAAAGCAGTATTGGTGGTTTTTTATTGCCTAAATATTATAGTGTTTATGCCAACTATTTTGTTAAATATCTGCAGGTAATGAAACAAAGAGGTATTGAGGTTGATGCCATTACTATTCAGAATGAACCTCAGCATGGCGGTAATAATCCCAGCCTCTTAATGTCTGCTTCTGAGCAGGCAGATTTTATCAAGAATCATATAGGGCCAGCTTTCAAGAAGAATAAGATAACTACAAAAATTATTATCTGGGATCATAATTGTGATAATCCAAACTATCCTATTTCAATATTGAATGATACTGAAGCCAAACCGTATATAGATGGATCTGCCTTTCATTTGTATAGCGGTGATATCAGTGCTTTATCAGTAGTTAAAGCTGCTCATCCAGATAAGGCAATTTATTTTACAGAACAGTGGACTGGTAAAAACGGTCAGTTTGGTGGTGATCTGATGTGGCATATTAAAAATGTTATCATTGGTTCTGTCCGCAATCATAGTAAAGTTGCATTGGAATGGAATCTGGCTAATAATCCTGACTTGTCTATGCATACCCCGGGTGGCTGCACAGAATGTAAGGGTGCATTGACCATTTTTGGTTCTACTGTTACCAGAAATGTGAGTTATTATATAATTGCTCATGCTTCCAAATTTGTACCAGCAGGATCTGTAAGAATTGCATCCAGTTTTGCCGGAGAATTCTATTCGGCAGCTTTTATTACTCCTACCGGAAAAAAGGTAGTTATTGTACTAAACAGTGGATCTAAAACAACAAGTTTTAATATTCGGTATGCTCAAAAATGGCTGACTACACAATTAGACGCAGGTGCAGTAGCCACATTTGTAATTTAACTATCTGGAATAATGAGATTTTTCTTATTTAATATTATTGCTCTTTTTTGTAGTGTGGCTTTTTTTAAATCTTGTAAAAAAGCTGCAAGTAACCAATCAAACGAGGTGATTAATAATACACCATTTACATTAAATGGGAGTAGTATAAATGACGAGAATTTTTCAAAAGACCTTATCAGTTACAATATTAAAACAACCCCTAATATAGTATTAAGGTTCAATAAAAAAATAAACAGAACCAGTGTGGCAAATGCCATTGTATTACTGAAAAATGGTAATGAATCTGTAAAACTTAATTACACTTTTCTTCAAAATGATAGTGCAGTTTCCATTGTTGCTCAGGCATCGCTGGCTTATTTAACTAAGTATATTCTTTCTATTGATAATAGTTTGCAATCCGAAAGCAAGCAGTCGCTTTCTATACCAGTTTCAATGGGTTTTATCACCAACATAGATTCTACTGATAAATTTCCTGTTCTTACAGAAGCAGCTTTACTAGACACTGTTCAAAAAGCAACATTTAATTATTTCTGGAGTTTTGGTCATCCTAAATCAGGAATGGCAAGGGAAAGAAATACATCAGGTGATATTGTTACATCGGGGGGAACGGGTTTTGGTATTATGGCATTGTTAGTGGCTGTTGAGCGAAATTTCATTTCACGTTCAGAGGGTCTCGCAAGAATGAAGACCATTGTATCTTTTCTTCAAAATAAAGCAAAACGGTTTCATGGTGCTTTTCCTCATTGGTTAAATGGGATTACCGGAGATGTTGTTCCTTTTAGTATAAAAGATAATGGAGCGGACCTTGTAGAAACTTCTTTTCTAATAGCAGGACTCTTAAGCGCAAGAATGTATTTTTCAGGTTTAAATACAGAAGAATCCACTCTTCGAAACAATATTAATTTAATCTGGGATGCAGTAGACTGGAATTGGTTCCGCCAGAGCAATCAGCAAACTTTATATTGGCACTGGAGTCCGGATTATCAATGGGATTTGAATCTGAAAATATCAGGTTGGAATGAATGTCTGATAACTTATGTGCTTGCTGCCTCTTCCAATACCAATGCTATTCCACGTGAGACCTATCTGAATGGTTTTGCCAGAAATGGTGCAATGAAGAACAATTCGGTTTATTTTAATTACAAATTGCCACTTGGTCCAGAGCTGGGAGGTCCTTTGTTTTTATCTCACTACAGTTTTCTTGGGATTGATCCCCGTGGACTTTCTGACCCCTTTGCTGATTATCAGGAACAAGTGGTGAACCATAGTTTAATCAATTATAATTATTGTATTAACAATCCCAAAAAGTATTGGGGTTATAGCCAAAACTGCTGGGGATTAAGCGCTTCGGATATACCCAATGGTTATTCCGCGAGTTCTCCTACGAATGATCTGGGTGTAATAGCACCTACAGCCGCTTTGTCAGCATTCCCGTTTACACCTAAGGAAAGTATGCAGGCCTTGCAATTTTTTTACTACAAGCTAGGCGATAAATTGTGGACAGAATACGGTTTCGTTGATGCTTTTAAATTACAGGATTTGTGGTTTTCTACTTCTACCTTAGCTATTGATCAGGGCCCTTCTATTATTATGATTGAGAATTATCGATCAGGATTAATCTGGAAACTATTTACGGCTTGTCCGGAAATTAAAGGCGGTTTGAAAAAATTAGGCTTTACTGCCCCTTATCTATAATAAATGAAATTGAATAATAGTGAGAAATCTTATTGCGATCTTATTTTTTTCCATTGCCTGCTTTTCAGGTAAGAATGTATTGGCTCAGCAAAAGACTTATTGCAATCCAATTAATATTGATTACGGCTTTACGCCTATCCCCAATTTTTCTGAGTGGGGAAGACATCGGGCAACCGCTGATCCTGTGATAGTAAATTATAAAAATGATTATTATTTATTCAGTACCAATCAGTGGGGTTACTGGTGGAGTAATGATATGCTGAACTGGAATTTTGTTTCCAGAAAGTTCTTGAGGCCATGGAATGAAGGGTATGATGAGTTATGCGCACCTGCTGTAGGAATAGTTGGCGATACTTTGCTTGTATTTGGCTCAACCTATACCAGTAAATTTACTTTGTGGATGAGTACAAATCCTAAGTTGAATGACTGGAAACCCCTGGTAGATTCCTTTGAAATTGGCGGATGGGACCCTGCATTTTTTACCGATGATGACGGACGATTCTTTATGTATAATGGTAGTAGTAATGTGTATCCATTATATGGGATAGAACTGAACAGGAAAACCTTTCAACCTATTGGAACCAGAAAAGAAATTCATTCTTTAAAATCATGGCGATATGGATGGCAAAGATTTGGGGAACATATGGATAATACATTCCTAGATCCTTTTATGGAAGGTGCATGGATAACTAAATATAAGAACAAGTATTATTTACAATATGGAGCACCTGGTACAGAATTCAGCGGATATGCAGATGGAGTAGCAGTATCAGAAAGCCCGCTTGGATATTTTGTAGAACAGTCAGATCCATTGAGTATGAAGCTAGGTGGTTTTGCAAGAGGTGCAGGACATGGAGCAACATTTACAGATAATTTCAACAGATTCTGGCATGTTAGTACCATCATGTTGTCAGTTAAGAATAATTTTGAACGAAGAATTGGAATATGGCCTGCTGGTTTTGATGCGCAGGATATGATGTGGACCAATACTGCATTTGGCGATTATCCGCATTATTTGCCTGCCTTTAGGAAAACAGAAATACACCCTCGCGAATTAAATCCTGCTTTTACTGGATGGATGTTGCTGAATTATCAAAAACCAGTAATGGCTTCCTCTTCATTAGGTGGACATGCACCCAATCTGGCAGTAGATGAGCAAATGAAAACTTATTGGAGTGCATCAACCGGTAATAGTGGCGAGTGGTTTCAGTCCGATTTGGGTTCTATATCTACCGTTCATGCTATTCAAATTAATTATGCTGATCAGGATGCTGATATATTAGGTAAGAAAACCAATTTATTTCATCAGTATAAACTTTATTCTTCAATGGATGGTAAAAAGTGGACACTGCTGAAAGATAAAAGCAATAACCAAAAAGATGTTCCTCACGATTACATTGAACTGGAAAATCCAATTTCTACCAGATTCATAAAGATTGAAAATGTACATATGGCTAGTGGTAAGTTTGCCTTAAGCGGGTTAAGGGTTTTTGGAAATGGAAATGGTCAGCTTCCAGATTCCGTAAAACAGTTTATGGTTTTGCGAACTGAGAAGGATAAGCGAAGTGCTTGGATAAAATGGTCCCCCGTTGATAATGCATATGCTTACAATATTTATTATGGCACCCATCCCGATCAATTGTATAATTGTATAATGGTTCATGATGCCAATGAGTATTGGTTTAAGGGGATGGATCTTAAAAAAACCTATTATTATACAATTGAATCAATCAACGAAAATGGAGTTTCACTTAAATCTAAAATTTTAAAAGTAGACTAATGAAAAGTTTAATTAAGCGCCTAGTTTTAGCTTTTGCATTTTTATTTGTTAATACTTTGAATGCACAGCATTCAAAGATGGATATATTTATTAATCAGTTAATGGCAAAAATGACATTGGAAGAAAAGCTGGGACAACTCAACTTGCCAAGTTCCGGTGATATCGTTACTGGATCAGCTGAAAGCTCTGATATTGCGAAAAAAATTGTAGCAGGGAAAGTAGGTGGGCTGTTTAATATTAAATCTGTTGCCAAGATTAAAGAAGTGCAAAAACTGGCTGTAGAAAAAAGCAGACTCAAAATTCCTTTAATGTTTGGAATGGATGTTATTCATGGCTATGAAACCTTATTTCCCATTCCTTTGGGAATGAGTGCCACCTGGGATTTGCATCTCATTGAAAGATCAGCCAGAATTGCAGCCAATGAAGCAACTGCAGATGGTATCAATTGGACTTTTTCTCCGATGGTTGATGTTTCCAGAGATCCCAGATGGGGTAGAATTTCTGAGGGTAATGGAGAAGATGCTTTTTTGGGAGCGCAAATTGCAAAAGCAATGGTTAAAGGATACCAGGGAGATGATTTGTCTAAAAATAATACATTGCTTTCCTGTGTAAAACACTATGCATTGTATGGTGCTTCAGAAGCGGGTCGGGATTACGGAACAACCGATATGAGCAGGGTTAGAATGTTCAACGAGTATATGCTACCCTATAAAGCTGCTGTTGATGCAGGTGTAGGATCAGTAATGGCTTCCTTCAATGAAATTGACGGATTGCCTGCACATGGCAACAAATGGTTATTAACCGATGTTTTGAAAAAACAATGGGGTTTTAAAGGATTGTTGGTTTCGGATTATACAGGGGTGAACGAAATGATTGCACATGGAGTAGGAGATCTTAAAGCGGTTTCAGCCTTGTCTATGAATGCCGGATTAGACATGGATATGGTTGGAGAAGGATTTTTAACCACTTTGGGTGAGTCTTTGAAAGATAAAAAAGTGTCAATTGTCAGAATCAATGAAGCATGCAGAAAAGTATTAGAAGCAAAATACAAACTGGGTTTATTTGATGATCCATTTAAGTACCTAAATGAAAACCGTGCAAAGACAGAAATATTTTCTGAAACCAATAGAAAGGAAGCCAGATCTATTGCAGCTCAGAGTTTTGTTTTATTGAAAAATGCCAATAAAACGCTTCCATTAAAAAAGTCAGGATCAATTGCATTGATTGGACCTTTAGCCGACAATAAAGAAAATATGGGAGGTACTTGGAGTGTTGCCGCAAATCTGAGTAAAGCCACATCATTGTTGCAGGCATTTAGAGAGACCATTGGAGACAAGGTTGCCATTCATTATGCTAAGGGATCTAATTTACATGAAGATGCTATATTTGAAGAACGGGCAGGTATGTTCGGGAAATCATTGAAGCGTGACAATAGAACTGATGAGCAATTAGTAAAAGAAGCCTTGGAAGCTGCTGCAAAATCAGACGTTATAGTTTTAGCTGGGGGGGAAAGTGCTGAAATGACTGGTGAAGCCAGTAGTCGCGCTCAAATTGACATACCTGCCGTACAAAAAAAATTAATAAAAGAACTTTTAAAAACCGGTAAACCGGTTGTATTGGTTTTATTCACAGGTAGACCATTAACCCTAAACTGGGAAAATGAAAATATTCCGGCAATCTTAAATGTTTGGTTCCCCGGTTCAGAAGGACCTTATGCAATTGCAGATGTGCTTTTTGGAGACGTTAATCCTTCAGGTAAACTTACGGCTACTTTCCCACAGCATGTAGGTCAGGTTCCATTGTTTTACAATCACAAGAATACCGGCAGGCCTTTGAGAGGGCCCTGGTTTCAAAAATTTCAGAGCAACTATTTAGATGTAAGTAATGAGCCCTTATATCCATTTGGATACGGACTTAGCTATACTAATTTCAGTTATGGAAATGTGGAATTAAGCACAACTAAGGCAAAGGGTAATCAGATTGTTACTGCCAGTGTAATGTTGACTAATACGGGCGCTTTTGAGGGGAAGGAAACTGTTCAGCTATATATCAGAGATTTGGTTGGTTCTAGCACGAGACCTGTGCTTGAATTAAAAGGTTTTCAGAAGGTTAGTTTAGCGCCTGGAGAATCTAAAAAAATAAGTTTCACCATTACTCCCGAGGATTTAAAGTTTTATAACTATGATCTAAAGTTTGATTGGGAGTCTGGCGACTTTGACATTTTTATTGGAACAGATGCTCAAACATTAAAATCTGCAAGATTAAACTGGAATAAGTAACTTGAAAACAAAATAGTAACCTAACTACAATTTATTCTAAATGAAATTCTTCTCAAGTTTTCTTTTTGCAGGGTTGATTACAACTGTTGTTAGTGCCCAGGTAAAGCCTGAATGGACAACCATATTCACTAAAATTAATACGGAAGTAAATCAGCATTCCAAAGCATATAGCAGTTTAAAAACGGCAACGGAAACCATTGGTCACCGTTTAACGGGATCTGCAAACGGAAAGAAGGCGGAGGAATTTGCCTATAATTTATTGAAGTCCTATGGCTTTAAAGACGTGAAATATCAACCCTTTGAAGTAGAAAGTTGGAGTAGGGGCAGTTTAACTGTCAAAATTGGTTCTGACAGAAATAATTTACAAACCGTTAAAGCTGTTTCTCTGGCACATGCTCCTGTTAAAGCCAATGTAAATATGGAATTGGTTGATATGGGAAATGGCCTTGAAGAAGACTATACCAGTAATCCCGGAAAAGCGAATGGGAAAATTGCTGTTGTATATCTTGGTATTTTACCAGGCTCTAAGCCCGGTTTAAAAAATTTACATAGATCTGAAAAAACAGCATTGTCAACCAAGTACGGGGCAAAGGGAATCATCATCATCAATACGGCCACTGGAGGTATTCTGTTGACCGGAACAGCTTCTGTAACTGGAAAATTGATACCCGATCCTGCGGTTTGTATTGGGAAGGAAGATGGGATGAAATTGAAAGAAGAAATGACGAAAGCAACCCATTATGCATCCATTGATATGACCAATCAGTCTGGTTTTATAAAAGCCAGAAATGTGATTGCTACCATTAAGGGAAAATCACAACCCAAAGAAAAAGTTATCATCGGAGGTCAC
This sequence comes from Sediminibacterium sp. TEGAF015, assembly GCF_025997995.1. Classification (GTDB taxonomy): domain Bacteria; phylum Bacteroidota; class Bacteroidia; order Chitinophagales; family Chitinophagaceae; genus Sediminibacterium. The sequence continues at coordinate 28,642 of NZ_AP026683.1, forward strand.
CTCGACAGCTGGGATCTGGCAACCGGTGCTATTGATAATGGAATCGGTTCTTTTGCTGTATTGGATATGGCCAGAACTTTTCAAGCTTTACAATTGCAACCAGAAAGGACGGTAGAATTTGTTATGTTCATGGGTGAAGAAGAAGGATTATTGGGATCAAGAGCCTATGTTGATCAGGCGATGAAGAATAAAAGTATTAACCAGATCAGGTATATGCTGAACTATGATATGACCAATGATCCTAAGGGTTTTTCAACTACCATTATTGAAAGCAAAGAATTGTTTGAAGGCATTGGTTCAATTGCGCAAACTTTTGATACCAGTTATAAAAACTTATTCAATCATGGCGCTGGTTTGCATAGCGATCATCAGCCTTTTATGTTGCAGGGCATTCCAACGGGTGGGGGAGCTGGTGGCAGATTGCCTAATAATGCAGGTCCCTGTTACCATGCAGACTGTGATGATTTTAAACTAGTGGATGAGAAAGGATTAAAGAACACCGTTCGCTATGGCGCAATGCTACTATATGGTGTAGCTGATTCCAAAGAATTAAAAGCCAGAAGATTCACCAATTTGGAGGTTCGCGATTTCATGATCAAGAATAACCTGAAAGAAGCTTTACAGATTGCCGGTGAATGGCGTTGGGATTAAGCCCTTTTATTTTCTGATTTCTTTTTCTTAGCATCTGCCAATTGTTGGATTTTCAAGGAAATCCATATGGAACAGAAGGCGCAGATTATGCCTGCACCAACGTCCAAAGGAAAATGTTGTGCCAGATATACCCTGGAATACCCAGCTAATATAGCCATTATAAACCCGGGAATCCAGAAATAGCGGTAGGGGATTACCAGTGTTCCCAGTAGGAATAAACTGAAGGCTGTTGTGGTATGGCCCGAGGGGAAGCTATTATTGGTATGCACGGTTACACCCTCTACCCTATGAATTGGATTGGTTGCAGAAGCTTCAATGGCTGCAGTAGGTCTTGCCTCGTTCGGGTAAATAATTTTTTTTCCAGTTTGTACAAATAGCGTTGAAAACACGATGGCACTCAAAACCAGGGGTAACCACTTACGACGATAAAAAATAAAGTATAAGGCAACAGGTACCCAGAGTATTCCGTCTCCTGCAAATGTAAATGCGGCAAAAAAATAATCTGCTATTGTACCCAGATTCCCGTTTAATAGCAGGAACAACTCTTCCTTACCCCCCAGATAACTAAATAATAGTAACAAGATACCCAAAACGATACTGAGTGAACTTGCTGTTTTGTATGCGTTGGTATTTAAGGTTGTCAATAGCTTGGTTTTATGCAAAGATAGGGGCTGGAAATAAAAGGAACCCCGCCCCACAGAACGGGGTTCCACCCAAACACAAGTAGCTATTTTAAATTACGCCTGCTAGTTCCAGGCTTTTCTTTTTCAGGTTCACAACTTCAATATCATCTATAATACCTTCATGTGCTAGAATCAATGAAGTGTTGTTTTGTTTCCACCATTGCTGATTGATGAGTTTGCTGCAATGTAAAACACCAATCAGGTATTTTCTTTCAGCTTGAGCATGCCATTCTTCAATCCATTCAAATTCTTCTTTCGGAATATATTTAAGATCGTCAAAACTCACATATACTTTTAAGTAGTAATCATTGGTTAATTGATGAGGCTGATGATGGTAAAGTTTTTTGTATTCGTATCGATAGTTGTAACGTAGCGCAGCTATATCACTTAAAACAGCTGATGCAGTTGGAAAACTTCCTGCTCCTTTTCCATAAAAGAATTGTTTGTCTGCAAAACCTGATTCTATCACTACTCCGTTGTATTCATTTTTTACAAAAGAAAGCGGGTCTTGCAATGGAACAAATTGAGGTAGTACAAATGCAGCTACTTTCCCATTTTTTAATTTTTTGGCTTGTCCTATCAATTTGATATCTAGGTTTTTTTCTCTGGCTACAACGGCATCCGACCCTTGCACATTCTGAATACCCGTAAATAAAATTTCCGAAGGGCTACTTACTACACCGTATGCATGATTCAGTAAGATTGTCCATTTATTTAATGCATCGTATCCTTCCACATCTAGTTTTGGATTGCTTTCTGCAAAACCCAGTTGTTGTGCCAGTAATAGAGCAGAAGAAAAATCCAATTTTTCTTCGAACATCTTGGTTAAGATGAAATTGGTGGATCCGTTTACAATTGCTTTGATTGAGTGTAATAAGTCATTGTCATAGTACTCTTCCAGGTTTCTGATAACAGGTATAGATGCGCAGGCTGCTGCTTCATATAGAAATGGTAAACCTGTTTCCTTTTGTAAAGCCAGTATAGCAGGTAAGTTATCTGCAATCATTTTCTTGCTGGCACTTACTACTGATTTTCCATTTTTTAATGCAGTGGATACAATATCGAAGGCTGCTACTGAGTCATCAATTACTTCTACAATTACATTGATTTCAGGATCTTGCAATAATATATTTTTATCTGTTGTAAATAATGAAGCTGGTGCATTTCTTTTCTTTTCAGTATTTTTAATACAGACTTTTTTGATACTTGCATTGAGCGAAGGAGTCTGTTGTAAAACTTTGTACAATCCTTCTCCTACTACGCCAAATCCAAATAATCCGATTGTTAACTGTTTGTGGGTTTCCATTTGCTACTTTCTTTTAAGGTTTGTTACTTACTAATTGATTTTTTTATTTAATGCTTGTCTTTATTATGTACAGACTTTTATCTAATATTCGTTGTTTACTAAATAAGCATTACTGCTTTCATTAATTTCAAGCGAATCTAAAACGCTTGCTAGGTCTACAATTAAATCTTCAGCTTCTTCTAATCCTATTGATAAGCGAATCAAACTGTCTTTTACACCGGCTGCTCTTCTTTTTTCTGCAGGGATGGACTTATGCGTCATATTCGCTGGATGAGAGATTAAACTTTTAATTCCTCCTAAGCTTTCTGCTAATTTGAATAGTTGCGTATTACTTGTGACAGCAATAGCTGCTTCATTGGTATCATTAACCAAAGTGAAGGAAATAATACCTCCTCCTGTTTTGCCTTGTTGAATAGCTAGTTCATGATTTGGGTGTGAGGGAAGCCCTGGGTAGTTTACATGGGCCACTGCAGGGTGTTGTGCAAGGTATTGAGCCAATTTCAATGCTGTTCTGCTATGGTGTTTCATGCGCAGATGCAGGGTTTCAATTCCTCTGATCACCAGCCAGCTATCAAAAGGAGCTAGTACGGCTCCGCAGGCATTCTGAAAAAACTTCAGTCTTGCTCCCACCGTTTCCTCTTTTGCTACCAAAATGCCAGCGATTAAATCGCTGTGACCTCCTAAATATTTAGTTGCGCTATGAATAACAATATCCGCGCCTAATAATAATGGTTGTTGCAATACAGGTGTTGCGAAAGTATTGTCTACGCAAAGTAGGCACCCATTGGCTTTGGCTATTTTTGCTATGCCTCCAATGTCTGAAATTTTTAAAGTAGGATTAGTGGGTGTTTCCAGCCAGATTAATTTTGTTTTAGCAGTGATTGCATCGGCTACTTTTTTCAGATCACTGGTATCTACAAAATTTACTGTAATACCATACTGTTCATACACTGCGGTGAATAAACGATAGGCGCCTCCATAAATATCATCTACAGCCAATATTTCATCCCCCGTTTTTAGTAGCTTAACTACGGCATCTATTGCAGCTAAGCCGCTTGCAAATGCCAGACCAGTTGATCCCCCTTCCAGTTCTGCTATCAATGATTCCAAAGCAGCTCTGGTAGGATTATTGGATCTGGAATAATCAAAGCCCTTGTTAACGCCGGGAGATTCCTGAACAAAAGTACTTGTCTGATAAATGGGTACCGAAATGGCTCCGGTAAGCGGATCTACCGGAATGGCATGAATGAGTTGGGTTGCACTGAGCATGTGACGATTTTTTTTAGTTAAAAAATATCGTTCTCTTTAATCTCTAGGTGGCTTTCCCTGGTATTTACACCAAAAAAAACCCACCTGATAAAATCAGATGGGCATGTATACAATTCCTTTCGGTAATAATAAAAGCTTGACTCTGACTTATCTTCCCCGTAAAGCATTGCTTTATCAGGATGGAATTGGCACCTTCATACTACTGAGTTAAAGTAATATGGGTTGCCAAGGCTTCACAGGGCCAAAACCCTCCGCCTTTCTTGATAAGATTATTAAAGAACTAATGCAAATGTACAGCGGAGAATTTAATCCACCAAATTAAAAGTCTATTAAATTGGTAGATTAGTTGCTTTTTGATGATTTCCCATTTCGTCACGCATTCTCCCTTTTTCGTTATTTCTGATTTTCTTTTTTCAGAATCCAAACTTTGATGCGGCAACCTTGTTTGTATCTTTATTAATATTATGGCAAAGAAATCAATTCCTTCTTCATCAATACCTGCAAACGATAACGACTTTATTCAGGTAATGGGTGCCCGTGAACACAATCTTAAAAATATAGACATAGCAATTCCCAAAAATAAACTGGTTGTATTTACCGGGGTTAGTGGAAGTGGCAAGTCCTCGCTGGCTTTTGATACCATTTACAATGAAGGTCAGCGAAGATATATGGAAAGCTTTGGTGCTTATGCAAGGCAGTTCATGGGCGATATGGAAAGGCCTGACGTTGATAAAATCACTGGCTTGTCTCCGGTTATTTCTATTGAACAGAAAACGACGAATAAGAATCCCCGTTCAACTGTTGGGACAGTAACAGAAGTTTACGACTTTCTTCGTTTGCTTTTTGCCCGTATTGGTGAAGCGTATAGTTATGAGACCGGAAAAAAAATGGTCAAGTTTAGTGAAGAAGAAATTGTTGAGAATATTTACACCAAGTATAAAAATAAAAAAGTGAGTTTACTGGCCCCGCTGATCAGAGGTAGAAAGGGGCATTACAGAGAACTATTTGAAGACATTAGAAAGAAAGGATTTTTAAAAGTAAGAGTTGATGGAGAGATTCTTGACTTGACTCCCAAGTTGCAGGTTGACAGGTATAAGATACACGATATTGAAGTAGTGATTGACCGTTTGCAGGTAACCGATGATTTAAGAGTGCGCGTAAGCCAGAGTGTGCAGCAAACTTTAAAAATGGGAAAGGATCTGATGTTCTTGTTATTGAATGATTCTAACAAAACGGTTCAATATGCCAAGCAACTAATGTGCGAAGACACGGGGATTTCTTATGAAGAGCCTTCTCCGAATTCTTTTTCCTTTAACTCCCCCTATGGAGCTTGTAATACTTGTAAAGGATTGGGCCATATGTATTCCATTGATTTATCTGCAGTGATACCCGATCCAAATTTGAGTATCAAAGAAGGAGGGATTGCTCCACTCGGCGTGCAAAGGGATGCGTATATGTTCCGAAATGTAGAACAGCTGGCAAGGAAAAATAAAATAAATCTGGACAAGCCTGTTAAGGATTTGCCTGTTGCCGGTTTAAATATTCTATTATACGGAAATCCCGATGGGGATAGCTTAATGGTTGATCCCGCTGAAACAGAGGGTGTAGGTGCAGATCCATATGCAGGTGAGTTTGAAGGGATAATTCCGATGTTGAAGCGTTGGTTTGCCGGTGTAAAATCGGATGGTATGCGGGAGTGGGTTGAACAATACATGGAATTAAAAGTATGTACAAGCTGTAATGGTGACAGATTAAGAAAAGAAAGTCTTTGGTTTAAGATTGATAATAAAAATATTGCAGAACTCAGTGCATTGAATTTAGATAAACTGCAACAATGGTTTACTAACCTTGAAGAAAGACTGAGCAAAAAACAGAATGTAATTGCGAAAGATATTTTAAAAGAAATCAGGGAGCGATTACAATTCCTGCTGGATGTAGGGCTCACTTATCTTTCGTTAAACCGTTCCTCCAGAACCCTTAGTGGGGGAGAGTCGCAGCGGATCAGACTAGCTACGCAAATTGGGTCTCAGTTGCAGGGCATTACTTATATTCTGGATGAACCTTCAATTGGTTTGCATCAGCGGGACAATCATCAGTTGATTCAGGCGTTGAAAAATTTGCGTGATATTGGTAACAGTGTGCTAGTGGTGGAACATGATAAAGATATTATGCTGGCTGCAGATTATCTGGTGGATATTGGTCCGCGTGCAGGTAAATATGGAGGTACTATTGTGGCAGAAGGGACACCACAACAAGTGTTGGAATCCGGTGCAGATACTGCTCAGTATCTGAATGGACAAAAACGTATTCAAGTGCCTGCGGAAAGAAGAGCAGGTAACGGTAAGTTTCTTGAATTGAATAAAGCTTCAGGGAATAATTTGAAAAATGTTTCTGTTCGTTTGCCACTGGGAAATTTAATTGTGGTGAGTGGGGTAAGTGGTAGTGGTAAGAGTACGTTGATTAATGAAACCTTGTATCCTATACTGGCGAAGCATTGTTACAATAGCAAAGTAACGCCTATGCCTTTTCAATCTGTAAAAGGACTGGAGCATATTGATAAAGTAATTGAAATTGATCAGTCGCCAATTGGAAGAACTCCAAGAAGTAACCCCGCTACGTATTGCGGTTTCTTTACCGAAATCAGAACCTTGTTTGCATCAGTACCCGAAGCCAAGATCAGGGGCTATGCGGCTGGCCGTTTCTCCTTTAATGTTAAAGGTGGCCGATGCGAAATTTGTGAAGGGGGGGGCATGAAAGTAATTGAAATGAACTTTCTGCCAGACGTGTATGTGAACTGTGAAAAATGCAATGGAAAAAGATACAATCGCGAAACATTAGAAATCCGTTACAAGGGAAAATCCATCAGTGATGTGCTGAATATGACAGTGGATGAAGCCTGCGAATTTTTTCAGCCTGTTCCTTTTTTATACCGAAAGATAAAGGTATTGCAGGAAGTAGGATTGGGGTATATTACTTTGGGTCAGTCGGCTACAACCCTTAGTGGTGGAGAAGCGCAGCGGGTAAAGCTTGCAACAGAACTTGGTAAAAAAGATACCGGTAAAACTTTTTACATTCTGGATGAACCTACTACCGGATTGCATTTTCAGGACATTAGTCATTTGCTCGACGTTTTGAATAAACTAGTAGACAGAGGCAATACTGTTTTGGTAATTGAACACAATCTGGATGTGGTTAAAATGGCTGATTATATTATTGATTTAGGCCCGGAAGGAGGAGATGGTGGCGGGCAAATTTTATTTGAGGGAACACCGGAAAAAATGGTACAGCATAAAACCAGTCATACTGCCCGCTTTTTAAAAGCCGAAATGAATTAACTTCATTCTATGAATTTGAATGACCTGAATTTTTTGCCGGAGTGGGATGAAAGCCGCTACAAGGTTGGACCTGATGATGCAGCCGAAGAGTGGCGCAGAGGGCCAGCCAGGGCTATTGCCAAAGCCATGTACAATCAGTGGAGAGAAGTATTTGGTTTGGTAGTTGCGTTTGCAGAAAATCTGGCGGATGATGGCGAAGAAACTCATCCTGCTTCTACCAAAGCGTTGATTTATGAGAATGTAATGATTGTTGCTCCAAAAATTATTGGTGCAATTAGCATGGATTTATATGTACTGAAAATGGAAAATGCTTCTGTCATCCGAACCAATGCCAAGCAGATGATGGAGCAGATAGGTTTTGCAGTATTGATGGGTTGGGCAGATGAAGCCCACAAACAAGTAATTGAAGAAGCCTTGTATAAATTCAGAGAGCTATACAAACAATGGGTTAGTACTTTTCAGAAAGACAGTTTTGAAGACGAATGGGGCTTATTTATTTAATAAGCAGATTTATTTTTTTGCATTGGTTTCCATACCAGATAGAAATAACCCAGTAGTAAAATTCCAACGGTAAAGGGAATCAGCGCGATATGCTTGTACGTGTAGCCGTTCCAGATTTCAATATGATCAAACCCAAAAAACTCACTGACCATCCAATAAGAGTTGGCAGAAATCCAAACTGTAATAGCCAGGTTATGGCATAGTTCCGACATGTACTGGCGTGTTCTGTAGGCAATAATGATGGAGATGAGTAAAGTTGGAAGAATCATGGAAGTTCCCAACCATCTAAGCCCTAAGCACCAGGCCACATCTTTAAATAGCCAGAATACAATATGGAGGTTTTCCATTTTCCGGTACTTCAGCGGAATATCGTATCTGTCATCGTGTACTGTAGGGACTTGCTCCATGCCTGATTGAATTGTGGCACAATATTAATTTTTTGTGAGCAATTAACGGCTTAAAATATTCTTGAAACGATCAATGCTGGCCAGTGGGTGAATGGGCTTACCGTTAATGATATGCTGTGTAAGCTGGTAAGCAAAGTAGGGTGCCAAACTACAACCTTTGGTTCCCATACCATTGAGTATACCAATGTTTTTCTGAAGTGGATGGAAACCCACAAAAGGTCTTCGCTCAATATTGGCGGGTCTCTCAGAGGCCATATGATCTACAATCTGATAAGGTATCTTGAGCCAGCTTTGTAATTGGAATTCTACTTTTTCTCTGAAGGCTGAAGTTGGATTGGCATGTTCATATTTCCATTCATAGGTTGAGCCAATCCAGAATAAGTTTTCCTTCCATGGTACAACACTCAAGCTTTGTTTATAAATATGGTTTCTAGGTAAATCGGGTATGGAGGCAATGATGGCTTCTCCTTTATTGGGTGCAAAGGGGAGTAGCTGAAACCATGGGTTGGTAGCTCCTGCATTTCCATCACAGTAAATAATCCGATTAGCCGAAATGTCTTTCCATTGAATACGTTCAGCGGAAATAACTACATCTTCTGGGTTAAAATCAGTTTCAACAATCGAATTCACTTGTTCTAATTTTTTTCTCCATGCCGATAATAAATCGGTTAGTTGAATCAGCCAGCAAGGATGAATTTCACCAATACCAAACTGCAGATGAAATAATGAGTCCCATTTTTTTTCATCTACCAGCGATAAATATTCTGTTTCTGTTTTTAGTCTTTCAGTAAAGGCAATTTTATTTTCAGGCGTACTGTGAAAATCCAGCACATTGCATTGACTAATCAATTCAATGGATAATTCGGTACCCATTTCACGGTAAGCGTTTACTGCAAATGGCATGAATGTTTCAATTTCCCATGTTCTCACAATTCTTCTCCCCGTAACCGGATTGATAACTCCGCTGGCTACTTTGGTTGCTGTGTAAGGTTTTTCCTTATCTACCACCATTACCTGCTGGCCAGCTCTCAATAAGTTCCAGCTTAAAAAACTCCCGCATAATCCCTGTCCTATGATGAGCGTGTCTACCTGCATGGTTATTGTTCAATTCTGATTTTAATGGAATTGGAATGTGCTTTCATGGCTGGGGCATACATACTTTGAATGGAGGCAAGACCCACGGTATATAAGCCTGTATGTGTTGCTCTCATGGTATAATTCAACTGATGTTCACCTTTAGGTAAAGAATGGAAATAATAATTGGTACTCACATCTTTGGTGCTCTGATAATAGATAAACCGACTCTTCCATTGGTAGCCACTTAGTACATCGGTAGGCTCAGTGGCTGCAGGCCTTAAGTCTTTCACATGTACATAATCCATTTCTCTATCCGTTTTAATACTCAGTGAAACATTCAATAATTCTCCTACTTTAACTGGTTCGTTTTCATTCAAAGGAACCCATTGATTGTTTCTGTGTACACTAATCGTTTTATTGATTTCTACTCCTCCCTTACTGGCAGTTACTTCATCCATATTGGCTAAATATTGCCAGTAGATAGTTCCATAAGATGGCTGATTTGACACCATATTTTGAGTAGCAGTTGTTACAGTAATATTTCCCATGGTTGCATTCACTTTACTGCCTTCTATTCTCTTTTTAAAATAACCGGAACCTTCCATTGTTTTTTCTGTTGCAGTTCCTAGAGTGGTAGTATTGCCCAGTTTTATCTGAACTGCTCTCTTATTGCCAAACCATTCTCCAGCATTCGCAACTATGCTGTACACAGCTTCTGTGGTACTTAAGCTGTTACCCCAATGATTGGTTTCTTTGTTCAAAATTAACCAGGTAAGCATACCGCTGATGAATTGCTTGTAAGGTTGTTTTGGAAGTGCAGTGTTGATTTCACTGAAACAATCAATCATCATACTCTGGTGTTGTATTGGCATAGCATACCATCTGGAGGTTAATCTGTTTTTCCAATACACGCCTTTGATGGTTTCATTCATCGATTGTTCTGCCAGTGATTTCAATATCCTTTCAGCTAATGCAGTCTGATTGTTTCTGTGAGCAAGCAAAGCTGCCATAGCCTGTCCATATAAATTTTGCTGAGACCAGTTGGCTAATGCTTTCTTTAAATAGAACTGATAGGCAGAGTCATTGGTATTAGCAATATCTCTGTACAAGCTTCGCATTACCAAATAATCCAACGGAATGCTAATTTGTTTTGCGTCTTTGTCTTTTTTGTAACGATACTGGATATCACTGTCCATAAAATGATTGGCTTTCACCAGCATCACTCTTAATTTTGCAGAAATGGATGGATCAATGGCGCCGATTCTTTTTAACTTTCCTATTTGTGTTAAAATGTAATTGGTGATAAAAGGATCGGAATTTCCTCCTTCGAACCAACTAAAACTTCCGTCTTTACCTTGCAGTTTTTCCAAACGAATGATGCTCTCTTCATTTTCACTTGCCATTCTTTCTGCATTGAATTGGTTGGCCAGTTCTTTTAATAAAAGGTTTCCTGATTTTGCATCAAGTACCCATGGCGTTTCTTCCAGTAAAATCTGTTTTAGTTCATTATTCTTTTCTAATGGGTTGAGCAAAGCCGTACTGTCTTTTCTCCAGTCTTCTAATGTTTTACCAATAACAGGATATTTTTTAAGGATATGCAAAGCCATCAAATTAGCATAGATGCGGCTGAATTGTTGTATGGCAGATTGTTCAGGATCTGTTTTTATATAGCCCAATGCCTGTATGGCATTCCATGCTGGTTGTGTGGTATATTCAACGGTCAGGGCTTCGGTACTGATTCCTTCACTTTGCGTATTGATAAGTTTACTGAAAGTGAATTGTTGTGTGGTGTCTTTGGAAAGATAGATAGGTAGCGTTTCCGTTATGAATTGTCTGTTACTTAAAACCGGAATGATATGTTCTTCGCCGTCACTAAAGCTATTGGTCTTCGCAATCATTCGAATGCGTAATGGTTTGTTGTAGCTGAATGGTATTTGTACTGGGAATTGTACAACAGCAGATTGTCCAGCTTCGGCAGTAAAATATTGCTGCGGAAAAACATTTTGGAACCATCCGTCTACCGGTGTGTTGGTGGTGGCATCAATCAATTCTAGGGTAATGGTACCTGTTAGTTCTTGTTGAGTAAGATTGGCCATCTTCACTGGTATTTCCATCTGGTCTCCTTCTCTCAGAAAACGGGGAAGGTTGGGTTGCACCATCAGGCTTTTTTGTGTTTGTACTTTCTGTTCTGTATAACCAACGGCCAGTTCTTTGGTATGGGCCAGGGTCATCCATTTCCATTGGGTAGTTGCATCAGGAAACTGAAAACTAAAAGTATATTTACCTGTGCTGTCTGCATACAATTGTGGAATAAAGAAAGCCGTTTCATTGAAATTCTTTCTGATTTGCACTAAGGCTTCTGCAGGTTTGTTGGCTGGAATAAGTCTTCCGTTACGAATGATATCACCCGTGATAGGATCTACTATTTCGGTTGCAGTAAATACTTTGTCATAGTCCTCTTCCATTAGCGAATTTTTACCCCTAACCCTTATATTCGAAGGTGGGGGTGCTGCTAGAGATTTTTGGGCCTGTGTTTCATACAAAACCCGATCTTTCATTTTCCATTGTACCGGTATGCCACTAAGCAGATGCGGATCTGTATAGGGTTTGGCTTCACAGAAACATTGATAATCGTATAAAAGGGTAATATGGGTGGCACGGAATAGGGTGCTGTTGAATCCATTATCGAAATTGGTACTGTTCCATAAGTCTAAACGATCCCAATTATGGGGATGCAAAGCATCAAGACTGGCATCATACATGCCAGTTAGCATTTCTGCTGCTTTTTCATTTGCCCTGCTACCTGCTACTTCAATTTGCCAGCTTTCTTTAGAACCAGGTTCAAAAACATTTCTGAAAGTTCCGGTTTTAATGGATAGTTCTTTGTCGTAAAAAGGGACAGCGATGGATTGAACCTGTTTATACATTCTTCCGTTTGCAATAAATACTTCCTGCAAAAAGATTCCGCCTTTGTCATTTTCACTGATAATATATTCTTCCTTTGATAGGTTTTCTGCTTGCTTGTATTGATAAGTTGACACTGCATTGCCTCTTTTTATTTTTTGGATAACAGATGCATTACTTACCGGGTATGCTGTAATGATTTGTAAGGTATCTCCTGGCTTCTTAGTGGTTGTTGAATAGTATTGAAAGTGATTCGGATAGCTTTTATTTTTTTCAGTATTAATCACTTGTAAATACTGGACGGTTTTGAGTGTTAAACCAAAACTATCTACTGCAGTAGCAATTACTTTATAAGTGCCTGCTTCCAGTTTGTTTATATCTGTAGCTATTGTTGCAACTGGCCAGTTTGCAATTTCTGTTTCCTGGTTGTATTCATCCTGCGGAAAATATTTTCGATAAGTAAGGGAGTCATATATATGCAGATCAGAACGCTCCCAGTATTTTTTTCTAACAAATTGATCGGGTTCTGTTAGTTTGTAAATAGCTGATTGTACTGGTATGTATTTTGTTTTTCCATTCAGGTCCTGCACCAGGGTTTCAATATTTTTAAATTGGTTTTGAACAACAATAGACGGGGTTTGAATAGATAGTCTCCAGGCAGTTCTGGCCGCACTGATATTGATATTGCCCGATCTGCTCTCTCCATTTAAATCTGTTACCGTTAGTTGAACAATATAATTCATGGATAAATCCTCAACCTTTTCTTTAGTGCTATCATACAAAGCTTTGAAGGGTATAATAAACTTTCCACTTCCATCGGTAATGCCATTTCCTTGGGCAATAATATTGCCTTCGGGTTGTGGACGTCTTCCAAATTGCTTAACTGTGTACACCACTTTTGCCCCGTTGATAACATTCCCTGCATAGCCCAATGCTTGAATGGTATAATGTATGCTGTCGTTTAATCGATAGCCAAACTTAGGCTGGTTAAAAACTAGTTGAATAGTTGGTCTTTTGTATTCTTCTACCTTTACGTTTGCTCTTGAAGAATTGTAATCCACTGCTTCAATGGTAAAGGTTCCGGTAAGCCCTTTGTTCGGAATAGGAAACTGGCCTGTAATACTTCCAAAGGAATTCAACATAAGAAAAAGGGAATCTACTTTTTGCCAGCTTGCATTATACAGATAGAGGCGAATTGGTGTTTTGTCTTTTACCAATTTGGATTGCTTTGTTCCCCAATCCCTGGTAATGGCAATACCTTTAAAATAGATGGTTTGCCCTGGTCGGTAAATGGATCGGTCGGTAAAAAAATGGATTCGCTTGTTGCCCTTTTCAAATTCAATGGACGGGTCTGTTTCAGTATGTAAACTTCTGAATTGATATTGGTACTCACTAAACTGTAAAATGCTGTTTTTGTTTTTTACCTGAACAGTTATACTATTATCTACTTTTTGTGTAATCTGAAAACCGCCTTGCTCATCTGTTATGGTTTCTAAAAGGGTTTTCTGTTCTGAAATACCTGTATTTCTGTTATATACATTTTGCATGACACTTACGGATGCATTTACCACAGGTTTACCATCTCCATAGTTTCTGATAAAGTATTGCTGATTGTCTTTAATATAGACCCACTTAGATACATTGAATACAGTGTATCCCAGCTTGTCCTTTGAAATATTAAAGGATTTGCCAGCACTGGTTAACAGCAAGTATGTGCCATCTGAAAGTGGATCTATTTTAAACTCAGTAAAATGTGTTTGATAATCGCCCGTAGATGGGAGTGGTATGGCTATTTCTCTGACTAAATTTTGTTTTAGGATAGTAGATAAAATTTCTTCTGATTGAATTCCTTTGGGATAAAAGCCAAAATTGACTTTGTACAATTTTCCATAAAGCGTATCTGTATTTTTAAATTGCAAAAATGCCCGGAAAGGTTTGTTGCTCTCATTGTATTCCTCTACTTGTATCCAGGTTTTCTTGTCTTTGATTTCGTTTTGCAAATCTGTTAATCCACTTTTTCTGATGAGCATTGAACTGTTCTCTGCTTTGCTAAGTTGCGATTCAGCCTCATCAATAATAGATAAAGCATTTACTAATGCATACCTGTTGGAACTGTCTTTGAAGGGATGATAACTTCTTCCTTTTTCAGCAGTTAGCCTGGCCAGTTCCTGATAGGCATCTGCAATTACTGAAATGTATGTCGCTGCCATTGGTGATGAGCTGGACGCTGCTTTATAAAATCCGACAGTATCTATTTTAGTGAATTGTCTTAGTGCAGCTGTATATTCGGTTTCTTGTATATTATTTTCCTGATACTGCCATTTTAGAAAATTTAAACGAAAACGCTGCTGAATTGGCTCGTCTGTTTTTTTTCCATCTATCAATTCCTGATATAAGGCAGACACGGTTTTTTGATTACCCTCACTGGCAGTATTTCCCAGACCTTCGGTGTAATATTTTATCTGTTCCAATAAGAGTAAATCGTAGAGGGTATAATGTTGCAGCGGTTCTGATCCCCCTATAACAATAGGAGCATACAGGGCCAGCGAATTATTTATTAAAAGGGTAGTGTTGGCTTTTGCCTGTTTGAATTGCGCTTCAATACTATCTTTTAACGACTGTGCATTCCAGTTCTTCCGGTTGTATAAATTCCATTTTTGGTTCTCGTAATATTCATTGTATTTTTTGGCAATCAGTACATGTAATAAAGACTTTAATAAGGAATTTTCTTTGGATTGCTGACAGGCTTTTTTTAATGTCTGCAGGGTTTGGGTATAGCCTTCTTCGGTATATTCCTGTTCAATCTCTGTTTCATAAATCATTGCCCTGATCTGCTCTGCTTCCTTTTTTTCTGTTACAGCTTTCTTGTATAAGGCTTTCACTTTTTCCAGTGCTGTTTTGGGCAACCGGTCTTTTAGCAATAAACTGTCAATGATTTTATATTGCTCAGCATAATAAGTATCTGTAGTTTGTGCTTTTAGCTGAAAGGAAATCAACAGGATAATCAGGGAAAAAAATAGACGCATAGAAATCAATTAGGTATATATGGCTTAAGATGCAAGATGCTGTTTTTTGCATAAAAAAACCCGAAGCTTTGGGCTTCGGGTTGTATATTAACAATTTGCTTGTTTATTTTTTTAGTGCGGCAGCCATAGTAATACCAATGTCCGCAGGACTAGCTACCACTTCAATACCGCATTCTGCCATGATTTTCATTTTGGCAGCTGCTGTATCATCTGCACCACCAATGATGGCACCGGCGTGTCCCATTCTTCTTCCGGGAGGAGCAGTTTGACCTGCAATGAATCCTACTACAGGCTTGGTCTTATTGTCCTTGATCCAACGCGCAGCTTCAGCTTCCATGCTACCACCAATTTCACCAATCATAATGATACCGTCGGTTTCAGGATCGTTCATTAATAATTCTACTGCTTCTTTGGTTGGGGTTCCAATGATTGGGTCTCCACCAATACCAATAGCAGTGCTGATACCTAATCCGGCTTTTACTACCTGATCAGCAGCTTCATATGTTAGTGTACCACTCTTTGAAACGATACCGATTCTACCTGCTTTGAAAATAAAGCCAGGCATGATACCAACTTTTGCTTCTTCTGCAGTGATTACACCAGGACAGTTTGGCCCAATCAAACGGGTTTTGCTTCCCTGTAAGTAATTCTTTACTCTTACCATATCCTGAACAGGAATACCTTCTGTAATACATACTACTAAACCGATTCCTGCTTCCGCAGCTTCCATAATGGCATCTGCCGCAAACGCTGGTGGTACAAAAATGATACTTACATCAGCACCAGTTTGCTTAACCGCATCGGCTACTGTATTAAATACGGGCTTATCTAGATGGGTTGTTCCGCCTTTATTGGGGGTAACTCCACCTACCACATTGGTTCCATACTCAATCATTTGAGTTGCATGAAACGTTCCCTCTGTTCCGGTAAAACCCTGAACAATGATTTTTGAGTGCTTGTTTACTAATACTGACATAGCCTATCGTTTCGGAGATTTTTAAAATTTTGGCAAAAATAGGTGAAAAACGCTTGCAAAATATGAAATGTCATTCTGCCACTTCATAAATATGGCATCCGTTTTGTATATTCAATACTTCAAATATAAAAACATGAACACAAAGAGAATTACCCTTATTGTCATTATCGGATTAATTGTATTAATCGGCGGATGCGGTATGAGTGGTTACAACGGATTGGTAAAATTAGATGAAACTGTTAGCCAGTCCTGGAACAATGTACAAAGTGATTATCAACGCAGGGCAGACCTGATCCCTAATTTGGTGAATACCGTTAAGGGAGAAGCCAATTTTGAGCAATCAACGCTTAAAGCCGTGGTTGAAGCCAGAGCCAGTGCTACCCAAATGAAAGTAGATGCGAAGGATTTGACTCCTGAAAAATTACAGGAATTTCAGGCTTCTCAAGGCCAGTTATCTCAAGCATTGGGTCGTTTATTAATGGTTACCGAGAACTATCCTAACCTGAGAGCTAACGAAGCTTTTCGTGGCCTACAAGCTCAGTTAGAGGGTACAGAAAACCGTATTAAGGTTTCCAGAAACGATTTTAACGCTGCAGTTGCTGCTTATAATGTAAAAGCCAGATCATTCCCTATGAATATTTTGGCCAGCATAACCGGCTTTAAAGTAAAAGAAGGTTTTAAGGCAGATGCTGGTTCTGAAAAAGCACCAGAAGTTAAATTCTAAAACCCGCCCATGTTTGGATTATTCGGTAAGAAACAAAAAGAATATTTTACCCAGGCAGAAAAAGATGCCATTGTTGCAGCCATTCAAAAAGCTGAACAAAGAACCAGTGGTGAAATCAGAATCTATGTAGAATCCAATTGTGCACTGGTGAATCCGGTTCACAGGGCTAAGGAAATATTTTTCCAATTAAAAATGGATCAGACAGCATCCCGTAACGGGGTGCTGTTGTATTTGGCCATGGAAGATCACCAGCTGGCTGTTTTTGGGGATGAAGGAATCCATCAGAAAGTTGGACATGCCTTCTGGCTCAAAGAAGTGGAAATGATGCTTTCCGAGTTTAAGCAAATGAACTTTATAGAAGGTATCTGCCATATTATTGAAGATATTGGAGAAGCCCTCTTGACACATTTCCCTTATGACGGAACTACTGATAAAAATGAATTACCTGACGAGATTGTTTTTGGAAAATAAATGAAGAAATTACTACTCATACTATTGTTGGTTGTTCCCTTTTTATCGGGCATTGCACAAAATGTAGTAGCTCCCCCGAATCCACCCAGATTGGTGAATGATTATGCGGGTGTTTTGAGCAAAGAGCAAGTGGCCATTCTTGAAGAGAAACTGGTTGCACTAGACGATAGTACTTCCAATCAGATTGCAGTAGTAATTCTAAAGTCGCTCGAAGGGTATGAAGTGCAGGAGTATGCCAATAAATTATTTCGCTCCTGGGGAATCGGGAATAAAAAAACCAACAACGGGGTATTGATCCTGGCTTCTATAGAAGACCGTAAAATATGGATCGAAGTTGGTTACGGACTGGAGGGAGCTATACCCGATGTAACAGCTTCCAGTATATACAGAAATGAGATTGTACCGGAATTCAAACAACAGAATTATTATCGTGGAATTGACAACGCCATTAATGCTTTGTCAAAAGCGGCTGTTGGTGAATACAAAACCAAAAGAGTCAGAAAAGGTAATAATGGAGATGATGGTTGGTCTGTTCTCACTTTCATTATTATACTTGTTATAGTGATCTTCATTGTAGGTGCTGGCGGCGGAGGAAGAGGTGGTCGTGGTGGCGGAATGATGAGCCGAAGAGGTGCAGCCAATGTGGCTGAAGCTCTTTTGTGGTCTTCCTTATTAGGTGGCAACAATAGAGGTGGCGGAGGATTTGGTGGCGGTGGCTTCGGTGGAGGTGGAGGCGGCTTCGGTGGCTTTGGCGGTGGAAGTAGCGGTGGTGGCGGAGCTGGCGGGTCTTGGTAATTTATTGAATAATGCAAAAGGGAAATAGGATAATATGGCAGTTTGTCTGGATATTTTTTATTGCATCAGGTAAACTGACTGCTCAGTCTGTTTCTTTGCCTCTGATTAGAGTGGTTCATCAGATAAATAATCTTACTACGCTGCATATTCCTGATCAGCCAATTACAATTCAATCGCATAAGTCAACAAAAACCAGCTATCGTTTATTAACGCCGGTCTCAACCCGTTTTGAGTTGGAAGCCACAACTGAAAATATTTCCGGTAGCTTGTTTGCATTTGGAAAGGAAGAAAAATTCAATAGCAATGATACTGCCGGATTGCAATCTGATGAACAAGCTTGGCTATTGGCGAATATCAATAAGCCCAAGAAAATTGTTATCCATCATTTTCATGCAGATGGATTGTTGTATGATACGCTTGAGTCTAGTAAACCATTTTACTTTGAAATAGAAGAAGACCCCGGTAAATACTTTTTACCCTTTGATAAGAAAATAGTGAGAGCAGGATTGATCTGGTCAGACTCTACTGTTCAGGATAGTTCTAAACAATTGCATCAGTATATTATTACCAAAATAATTGATCAGCAAATTTTTGTTTCCGTTCTATCCGACTGGCTAATTAAAAGCAAATTGAGTCAACTCGGGAAGTCAGTTTTGCAGCAGATGAAAGGGATTGCACGATCGGAAAGAGTATACAATTTATCTACCGGTATATTGCAAACTGAATCCATGAAAGTAAAGCTTTCTGGTAGTAGCACCATGGAGAAAGAGGTATTGCCTATTACGATTGAACTGAGTTCCAACACTGTTGTTTCTTTACATTAAAATGCCCCGGGCAATCCCAGGGCACTTTAAGTTTTATTGTTTAGACTTCTCTTTTACATAATCTGCCAATGCCTGTTCTCCGCTTGCTTCTTTCTTAGTCGCCAAACCTTTTAAGAACATATTATTAATTACAGGATCTGTTTGTGATCTGGCACTGGATGGAATGGCATTTCTGAATTCAACAATAGCATCCACCCCTGCTTTGAATTTAGTTGCATCTTTTACTTTGGATAAAAATTCAACCAAAGAACCAATGGCAGTGAACTTAGCCTGAGACAAAGGCATTTCATTGAAGTTCTTCATGATATATTCATAAGCAGACTCATCTCCATTTGCAATGATAACAGAACTGATTGCTGCACTTAGTCTTCCTTTTGCTGTTTGATTTTTTAATTCATTGGCAATTGCATATGCTTTTTTACCATCTAAATCATTCAATGCCATTAAAGCAGCACCTGCTACGGAGTACGAAGAGTCTTTGATGTAATTTTCAAATTGTGCTGCATAGGCAGCATTTTTTAATCGGCCCAATATGCTTATAGCGTCTGCTCTTACCAACTTAGACGGATCATTTTTAGCAAGGTTTTCAATGGTTGCAATGGTTGCATCGGATAGCTTAGCATTTCCGAAACTTCCCAATGCCTTCATCCTGATTCTGAAATACGGATCTTTTAAACCGGCTTCTACCAAAGCATATGCACCTTGTTCTGTAATTTTTTTACCTGCATAATCTATCGCTTCTCTTCTGTCTAAATAGTGACCACCATATTTCATCTGGTGCGCATAAGCTTCCATAGATTTTGATTCTTTTTTTGCTGCAAGTAGAATTCTTTCAGGATCAATATTTACTAAATCGGGTTGTGTTGCTGCATCAAAATAAAAAGTATCCGCCGTGTTTTTCGCCCAAACCATTTCTCTTTTTTTATTGGCCCCATGGTATATGTCAATCTGTACAGGCAGCTGATAAATTTGATGCGTCTGTGTTTGCTTAATAACTACCATAAGTTTTTTGCTGTTGGCGTCGTATTGCTGACTCAAAGTGAGATTAGGATGGCCACTATTAAAATACCATTGATTAAAGAACCAATTCAGGTCTTTTCCGGTAACAGCTTCAAATGCCAGTCTTAATTTATGCGCACTTCCGTTTCCAAATTTGTTGTCCGTTAAATATTTATTTAATGAAGCAAAAAATGCATCATCGCCAACATATTTTCTTAACATGTGAAGAATTCTTCCCCCTTTGCTGTAACTCACTGCATCAAACATGTCTTCCTGGGTGTCATAATAAAATCTTACAAGGTGTTTACTGGCATCAGAAGGACTATTCAAGTAGCCATTCATTGCACTCCAGTTAATATAAGCAGCTTCGTCTTTTCCTTGTTTGTATTCTGCCCACAAGTATTCACTGTAATCAGCAAAACTTTCGTTTACGGTTAAATTACTCCAGCTTTCTGCAGTAACATAGTCTCCAAACCAGTGGTGAAATAATTCGTGCGCAATGGTTCCTTCCCAGCTATTGCCATCCGTTAGTTCTCTTGCATCCTGTTGGGCCGATTCCTGGTGTAGGGTTGCAGTGGTATTTTCCATAGCGCCACTTACATAATCTCTTCCGGTTATTTGGCTGTATTTAATCCAGGGATAATCAACGCCTAATTTGTTAGAGAAGTATTGCATCATTTCAGGCGTATTGCCAAAAATTCTACGGGCTACTTTTTCGAAAGGCTTTTCTACATAGTAGCTTACTTCTTTTCCTTTATATGCATCTTTGATAACAGCGTATTCACCCACACCCATAAAGAATAAGTAAGGTGCATGTGGTAAATCCATTTTCCAACTATCAGTTCTGGTACCATTGGCATTCAGGGTTTGCTTTACCAATTTCCCATTGCTTAGTGTTACATATTTTGCAGGTACAGTTAAATTGAACTCCTGCGTTGTTTTTTGATTGGTCTTGTCAATGGTGGGAACCCAAACTGAAGTAGCTTCTGTTTCGCCCTGGGTCCATATTTGTACTGGCTTGGTCTTGTCTTCTCCGCTGGGATTTATAAAATACAGCCCCTTTGCATCAGTGATGGCCGCGCTCCCCTTGACTTCTAAATCATCAGGCTTTGCAGTATAGTCTACATATACGGTATAGCTTTCACTACGCGTATAAGACTTATCTAGTTTAATTCTTAGCACCCATCCATCGTATTTGTATTGTAAAGGAATATTCTTGCCTGCTTTTACAAGCGCTACTTGCTTTATGTCCATTCCCTTGGCGTCTAGCTGTAAAGAGTCTGTTGCATAAAAGTGCGGCTTCAGGGTAATCCAGACGTTTCCGTTCAACCTTGACTTACTGTAATCAAAGCTTGCATTCAGTTTGGTGTGAACCAGGTTATTGATTTTTTCAGGAACCGCTCTGTATTCC
>NZ_AP026683.1:55000-57500 GCF_025997995.1 Sediminibacterium sp. TEGAF015
GGCGCTAAGGTCCAGGGCCGAGAGGGAAATAACCCAGATTAGCAACTAAGGTCCCTAATACGTAGTTAAGTTGATCAAACGAGGTGGGATTTCTATAACAGCCAGGATGTTGGCTTGGAAGCAGCCATTCATTTAAAGAGTGCGTAACAGCTCACTGGTCGAGAGATCCTGCACGGAAAATAATCGGGCATCAAACTACGAACCGAAGTTCTAAATTCTAGCTTGCTAGAGTGGTAGGGGAGCATTGAAATCTGCACAGAAGGTGTATCGCGAGATATGCTGGAGCGATTTCAAAAGAAAATGTAGGCATAAGTAACGATAATTAAAGTGAAAAACTTTAACGCGAAAAGTCTAAGGTTTCCTGATCAACGTTAATCGGATCAGGGTTAGTCTGGTCCTTAGGAAAACCCGAAAGGGGCATCTGATGGAAAGAAGGTTAATATTCCTTCACCTACTATGCATTAAAAGTGACGCAGGGACGTGGTGATTGCGTACGGACGGAAGTGTACGCCTGAGTGGAGTCTTCGGACGAAGCGAAATCATAAAATCCCTGCCAAGAAAAGCGAGCATAGCAGCCAGTACCGGAATCCGACACAGGTAGACGGGATGAGTATTCTAACGCGCTCGGGTGAGCCGTGGAGAAGGAACTAGGCAAATTAACGCTGTAACTTCGGGATAAAGCGTACCATCGCGAGATGGTCACAGTAAAATGGTACAACCAACTGTTTAACAAAAACACAGGGCCCTGCAAAAACGTAAGTTGACGTATAGAGCCTGAAACCTGCCCGGTGCTGGAAGGTTAAGGAAGGGTGTTCGACGCAAGTCAAAGCTCCTGACTGAAGCCCCAGTAAACGGCGGCCGTAACTATAACGGTCCTAAGGTAGCGAAATTCCTTGTCGGGTAAGTTCCGACCTGCACGAATGGTCTAATGAGTTGTACACTGTCTCCTCCACGAGCCCGGTGAAATTGTAGTATCGGTGAAGATGCCGGTTACCCGCCACGGGACGGAAAGACCCCGTGAACCTTCACTACAACTTTGCATTGATTTTGAGCAACAAATGTGTAGGATAGTTGGGAGACTATGAAGCAGTGTCGCCAGGCATTGTGGAGTCATCGTTGAAATACCAACCTTTTGTTGCTTAGAACCTAACCCTGAACAAGGGGACATTGCATGGTGGGTAGTTTGACTGGGGTGGTCGCCTCCTAAAAAGTAACGGAGGCTCGCAAAGGTACCCTCAGTACGGTTGGTAATCGTACGCAGAGCGCATTAGTAAAAGGGTGCTTGACTGTGAGACAAACACGTCGAGCAGGAGCGAAAGCTGGCTAAAGTGATCCGGTGGTTCTGTATGGAAGGGCCATCGCTCAAAGGATAAAAGGTACTCCGGGGATAACAGGCTGATCTTACCCAAGAGCTCATATCGACGGTAAGGTTTGGCACCTCGATGTCGGTTCGTCACATCCTGGGGCTGGAGAAGGTCCCAAGGGTTCGGCTGTTCGCCGATTAAAGTGGCACGTGAACTGGGTTCAGAACGTCGCAAGACAGTTCGGTCCCTATCTGTGGTGGGCGCTAGTAAATTGAGTGGACATGACCTTAGTACGAGAGGACCGGGTTGTACGTACCGCTGGTGTATCTGTTATGCCGCCAGGTGTAATGCAGAGTAGCTATGTACGGCAAGGATAAACGCTG
Organism: Sediminibacterium sp. TEGAF015; assembly: GCF_025997995.1. Lineage (GTDB taxonomy): Bacteria > Bacteroidota > Bacteroidia > Chitinophagales > Chitinophagaceae > Sediminibacterium. The sequence goes on from NZ_AP026683.1 coordinate 56,688, forward strand.
AAAGCATCTAAGCGTGAAACCTTCCACAAGATGAGTTTACTTTTAAGGGTCGTCGAAGACTACGACGTTGATAGGCTATAGGTGTAAAGTTGGTAACAACAAAGCCAAGTAGTACTAATTGCCCGTAAGCTTTATTTTTTTATGTTTTGTTTTTTTCCTTTCCAATATGTAAAATATTAAGGTCGTATGACCCAAGATTTTATGGTGGTTTTGCCGGGGGTGTTCACCTCTTCCCATTCCGAACAGAGAAGTTAAGTCCCCCATGGCCGATGGTACTCGCATCTAGCTGGGAGAGTAGGTAGCTGCCATATTTATTGAACCTCAATCGAAAGATTGAGGTTTTTTTTTGCCCCTATAACAGAAGATACATACAGATTCTTCCTCTCCTTCTTAATTTTCGCCTCTGGCTCAATACTTGATAATAGACTAAATCTATGTTTGTATTTCTGTTGTAGACTTATAAATGTAGATTAATTGTTCTTTGTTTAGCTATTTAATCGTTCATAAGTCTCATTCAGTTTCATCAGATTTATTAGTAACCATTTTAATCTTGATCAGATAAGTGGAATAAGAATTCTACTTTCTTTCCCAAAACTTTTGCAATCTTCAAAGCGAGCAGGATAGATGGAATGTATTTGTTGGTTTCTATTGAGAAGATTGTTTGTCTGGATACATTTACCAACTCTGCCAATTCTGTCTGCGTCATGTTCTTCTTTAATCTTTCTTCTTTAATCAGGTTGGTCATTATTCTTTAATGTCTTTATTTTTCCTATGAATTATGTAGTTAATGCGTTGGATATAGATCAGCCAGAA